>DASQFG010000416.1:0-6034 GCA_035633315.1 Nakamurella sp.
CGCCCGCTGATTGATCCGGTGAGGCTGTCACGGCCGCGACGAAGCAGGGTGGCTCGTCGCGACAGCCTTGATCAGGAGCCGCCTTTCGGCTCACCCAACGGCTGTGTTGTCTGGTGCGGCACGGCGTTGTCCGGTGCGGCATGGGCCTCTGTCCGCACGGTGGAAGCACCGTGGAAGCACCGTGGAAGCACGGTGGAAGCACCGTGGAAGCGCTCCCACACCCCTCGTCGGCAATCCTCGAATGGTGGTTCATCCACTGTCGTGGGGAGTCCTCCCACGAATGCCGTGGTCGCTGACGCTCGGTCATCCCTGCTGATCAACAGCTCCGCTCAGGTGCTCCGAGTTGTCCAACTGTGACGTCACCGGCCCTGTCGCGACGGCGCTCCGGTCGGACCAAGGCACCTGATGAACCCGGATCACGGATGCGAGGCGGTGTCGCCGAGCCGGACCGATGGCATGGGTCCATGGCGGGCGAGCCTGCCATCGACGGACCGCGACACCCATTCCCGAACGTCGCCGCCTCCACGGATCGCGCCGCGGTTGACGCCAGACTGGCGCCATGCCGATGCAGGTGCCGGTGCCGGTGCCGGTGCCGGTGCCGGTGCCGGTGCCGCTCTCACAGGTGCCGACGCCCGCGCGGAGCCGAGGGAAGCGGAACCGTGCCCCGCTACGGGTGCGCACCCGTGCGCTTGCGCTGGCGCTGGCCGCGGTGCTGGTTCTGCCGGGCTGCGCGAGTCCCGGGGTGGCCCTCACCGCCGAGATGGAAACCGCGATCAACGCCGCACGGTCAGCGCAGTCCCGCTCCGCCGAACCCAGCGCACCCGGACCCGCTGCCGACGCGGACACCGGAGCTGCCGGAACCTCCCCAGATCAGCCGGCAGAAGACCCTGGCTGTCCCGGTGCGCGGTGCCTGTCGATCGCGGTGACCGGCGACGTCCTGCTGCACCCACCGCTGGTCGACCAGGCCCGCCTTGATGCCCGGGACGGACACGGTCTCGACTTCGCGCCGATGCTGGCCGGACAACGTCCCTATATCCAGGCCGCCGACCTCGGCATCTGCCATCTGGAAACGCCGCTCGCGCCGACCGACGGGCCGTTCACCGGGTGGCCGACTTTCTCCGTGCCCCCGCAGGTGCTGCCCGCACTGGTGGCAACGGGCTATGACGCCTGCAGCACCGCCAGCAACCACACCCTTGACGACGGCACGGAAGGGCTGAACCGGACGCTGGACGACCTCGACACGGCCGGACTGGCCCACGACGGGTCGTACCGCTCCGCGAGCGATGCCGCGACCCCCACGATCCTGACCACCGAGCACGGCCAGGTCGGGTTCATCTCGGCGGCCTACGGCTCCAACACCGGGCCGCCGGATCAGCGCTGGCAGGTCAACGACCTCGATACGGACGCGATCATCGCCAAGGCGCACGCCGCTCGGGTCGCCGGCGCGGACCTGGCGGTGGTCGCGCTTCATGCCGGCACCGAGTACGAAACCGAGCCGAACTCCGACCAGCAGTCGGTCGCCCGAACCCTGTTGGCCAGCAAGGACATCGATCTGGTGTACGGGCACCACGCGCACGTCGTGCAGCCCCTGCAGGAGATCGGCGGCAAGTGGGTGATCTACGGCCTGGGCAACAACATCGCGTCCCACGAGACGCCGATCGAGGCCACCCGCGAAGGCCTGCTGGTCCGGGTGACCTTCAGTCAGGACGACGCGGGCAGCTGGACGACCAGCGATATCGCCTGGGTGCCGTCGCTGCAGGGCGCCGATCCCCCACATCGCTGGTGCTCGCTCACCGCGGGGTCTACCTGCACATCACCGGACATGGACGCTGCTGCGCTGGCCAGGACCACCGCGGCGGTGAGTCTCTACGGCGCCGCCGCCAACGGCGCGCACCTGCTGGACGATCACTGACCGTCGTCGGTCATGTTGAGAGTGTCGTTTGTCACGTGGAGTCCTTTTTCCGGGCGCCCTTCCCACGATCACACGCAAGAAAAGCGCACCGGTGCGCCGCCGCCAACGGTGAAAGGGACAAGTCACACGCCTGCGTGCTGCCCAAGGTCACGAGCCGGGCTAATGTCTAGACACGCTCGGACCGAACCTGAAGCGCAGACCGCCGGACCTGAGGGGTTTCATGCCCATATCTGCCGAACTGCAAGCATTGCAGCGCGCGATCGCCGATCTGCGATCCGGAGTGAATTCCCTGGCTCGCAACCACGGCGACCTCCCGGTTGTCGCCAGACTCCGCAACGACCTCGAACGGCTCATCCTGGACGTCGCGGACGTCGAGGCGCTCTCGCCGGCGACCTGGGGCGCACCGGCGATCCCCGCGGGCGGCAAGCCGGCCGCACCGCCCGTCGTCTATCAGGTCAGCGACGAACCTTACGATCCATCGCTCTGGCGTGACGACGCCGACGACGAGGGTGTCGGCGGTTATCACGGCATCGGCCGCACCGGTAAAAAGCGGTGACCGGGGTCAACGCCCCGGGGCGGGCGCGACTCGGGGTCCGGACACTCCGCAAGGACCGGTGGTGGCTTGCGCCACTGGCGACCTTCGTGGGGCTGTTCCTGTTCGCGGTCTACGCCACCTTCCGGGCCTTCCAGGGTGCCTACTACTACGCGGAGCCCTACCTCTCACCGTTCTATTCACCCTGCCTGACCACCGACTGCGTACCCGGGTCCAGTGACTTCGGACAGCCGATCAGCTGGTGGCCGCTGTCCCCCGCGCTGATCATCCTGATCTTCCCGCTTGGTTTCCGGATGACCTGCTACTACTACCGGAAGGCCTACTACCGGGCGTTCTGGTTCTCCCCGCCGGCCTGCGCGGTCGCCGAGCCGCACAAGGCCTACACCGGCGAGACCCGTTTCCCGCTGATCCTGCAGAACATCCACCGGTACTTCTGGTTCTTCGCCATGATCTTCGGCGTCATCCTGACCTACGACGCGATCCTGGGCTTCCGCAACCCGGAGGGCGAGTGGGGTCACATGGGCCTCGGCACCGTCATCCTGATCATCAACGCCGCACTGATCTGGCTGTACACCGTGTCCTGCCATTCCTGCCGACACATCATGGGTGGCAAGCTCAAGCATTTCTCCCGTCACCCCCGCCGCTACTGGATGTGGCAACAGATCTCGAAACTGAACGGCCGGCACATGCTGCTGGCCTGGGTGTCGCTGGGCTGGCTGGTCGTCGCCGACCTGTACATCACCCTGCTGGCGCACGGCACCATCAGCGACCTTCGCTTCTTCTGAAAGCGCTTCTTCTGACAGCCATGGAGGCCCTTACCGCATGTCCGACCACGAGGAACACCGGTACGACGTCCTGATCGTCGGGGCCGGTGGGGCCGGCCTGCGCGCCGCCATCGCCGCTCGCGAGGAAGGGCTGCGCGTCGCGATCATCTGCAAGTCGCTGTTCGGCAAGGCACACACGGTGATGGCCGAGGGCGGCATCGCCGCATCGATGGGCAACGTCAACTCCAAGGACAACTGGCAGGTGCACTTCCGCGACACCATGCGCGGCGGCAAGTTCCTCAACATCCCCCGGATGGCCGAACTGCACGCCCAGGAGGCCCCGCAACGGGTCTGGGAGCTGGAGACCTACGGCGCGTTGTTCGACCGCACCCCCGACGGCAGGATCAGCCAGCGCAACTTCGGCGGCCACGAGTACCCGCGGCTCGCGCATGTGGGCGACCGCACCGGCCTGGAGCTGATCCGCACGCTTCAGCAGAAGATCGTCTCGCTGCGCCAGGACGAGGAAAACGCCGCCGCCGAGGCGGGCGAGGCCGCGGTCTCCGCGGACGAGACCTTGGCCGATGCGGACGCCGGGCTGCGGGTGTTCGCCGAGGTCACCATCACCGAACTGCTCACCGACGGCTACGGCGCCATCGCCGGCGCCTTCGGCTACCGCCGGGAGACCGGCACCTTCATCGTCTTCCGGGCGCCCGCAGTCATCCTGGCCACCGGCGGCATCGGCAAGTCGTTCAAGGTGACGAGCAATTCCTGGGAGTACACCGGTGACGGCCACGCGCTGGCCCTGCGCGCCGGCTCCACCCTGATCAACATGGAGTTCGTCCAGTTCCACCCCACCGGCATGGTCTGGCCGCCCTCGGTGAAGGGCATCCTGGTCACCGAATCGGTGCGCGGTGACGGCGGGGTGCTGCGCAATTCCGAGGGTAAGCGGTTCATGTTCAACTACGTGCCGGAGATCTTCCGGGCCAAGTACGCCGATTCCGAGGAGGAAGGCGACCGCTGGTATTCCGACCCGGAGCACAACCTGCGACCGCCGGAGCTGCTGCCCCGCGACGAGGTGGCCAGGGCGATCAACTCCGAGGTCAAAGCAGGGCGGGGCACCGAGCACGGCGGGGTGTTCCTGGACGTGTCCACCCGGCTGCCCGCCGATGTGATCATCAAGAAGTTGCCGTCGATGCACCACCAGTTCCGCGAACTCGCCGACGTCGACATCACCAAGCAGCCGATGGAGGTCGGACCGACCTGCCACTACGTGATGGGCGGGGTCGAGGTGGATCCCGACACCGCCGCCGCCCGAAACGTGCCCGGCCTGTTCGCCGCCGGCGAGGTGTCCGGCGGCATGCACGGCTCCAACCGGCTGGGCGGCAACTCGCTGTCCGACCTACTGGTCTTCGGCCGCAGGGCCGGCGTCGGCGCCGCCGAGTACATCCGGGGTCTGGGCGACGCGGTACCCGAGATTCAGGACGGCGACCTGGATGTCGCGGCGGAGGAGGCACTCGCCCCGTTCCAGCCGGCGGCCGACGGCGGGATCGGCGAGAACCCGTACACCATCCACCGCGAACTGCAGCAGGTGATGAACGACCTGGTCGGCATCATCCGCAGCCAGGACGAGGTGCAGCGCGCGCTGGACGCCATCGAGACGCTGAAGACCCGGGTCCGTGACGTCAGCGTCGAGGGACACCGGCAGTTCAACCCCGGATGGCATCTGGCCCTTGACCTGCGCAGCATGCTGCTGGTCAGCGAGTGCGTCGCCCGAGCGGCGTTGGCACGTCAGGAAAGCCGCGGCGGTCACACCCGCGACGACTA
Organism: Nakamurella sp.; assembly: GCA_035633315.1. Classification (GTDB taxonomy): domain Bacteria; phylum Actinomycetota; class Actinomycetes; order Mycobacteriales; family Nakamurellaceae; genus Nakamurella. The sequence goes on from DASQFG010000416.1 coordinate 5,054, forward strand.
CCCGGGGATGAGCCCGGAGTGGCGGCGCAAGCTTCTGGTCTGCTCGATGCACGAGGGCGAGGCCGGCGGACCGGCCGGCATCACCCTCACCGAGGAACCCTCGCCGGCGATCCGGGAAGACCTGCTCGAGCTGTTCGATCGCAGCGAGTTGGAGAAGTACCTGACCGCGGACGAGTTGCCCGCCGACACCGGTGCCACGGGAGGCGCGTCATGAGCCGCAATGCAACATTCCGGGTCTGGCGCGGTGACGCGGCGGGCGGCGAGCTGCAGGACTACACGGTCGAGGTCAACGAGGGCGAGGTCGTCCTGGATATCATCCACCGTCTGCAGGCGACCCAGGCCGGCGACCTCGCCGTGCGCTGGAACTGCAAGGCCGGCAAGTGCGGTTCGTGCAGCGCCGAGATCAACGGCCGGCCCCGGCTGCTGTGCATGACCCGGATGTCCACCTTCACCGACGACGAGGTGATCACGGTGACGCCGATGCGCTCGTTCCCGGTGATCCGCGACCTGGTCACCGACGTGTCGTTCAACTACCAGAAGGCCCGACAGATCCCGGCTTTCGCCCCGCCGCCGGACCTCGCCCCGGGTGAGTACCGGATGCAGCAGGTCGACGTCGAGCGGTCCCAGGAATTCCGCAAGTGCATCGAGTGCTTCCTGTGCCAGAACGTGTGTCACGTGGTGCGTGATCACGAGGAGAACAAGGAGTCGTTCGCCGGTCCGCGGTTCTTCATCCGTGCGGCCGAGCTCGACATGCACCCGCTGGACGCCCGCACCGATCGCCGCGAGTTCGCTCAGGCCGAGCAGGGCATCGGCATGTGCAACATCACCAAATGCTGCACCGAGGTCTGCCCAGAGCACATCCACATCACCGACAACGCCATCATCCCGATGAAGGAACGGGTCGTCGACCGCAAGTACGACCCGCTGGTGTGGTTGGGCAACAAGCTGTTCCGGCGCGGCAAGGACTGACCGCACCGACGG
>DASQFG010000417.1:0-2914 GCA_035633315.1 Nakamurella sp.
TGAACGGTCGGAGTGTCGGTCGCCCCGTCGGTGTTCGGCCCACCAGGGGGACCGGCGCCCCGTCGTGACGAGCGCCGCCGGCGACGAAGAGGTCGTGGCTGCTCCATGGCCCCTAGCATGCCCGACAGCGGGCTGTGCCGATCACCGACCGATCCCCGACCGATCCCCGACCGATCCCCGACCGATCCCCCTTGGCGGCCGCCACCAAGGACCCAACCGGCCCAGCGGCGTTGGGTCAGAAGCCCTCCGGACACCACGGAGCCAGCGCGGTCGCCAGCGCCTCGCCCAGCGCGCGCACCGAGGTGGGATCGCCGGTGACGCGCCCGGCAGCGGCGAGCCGTGCCAGCGGGGTGCCACCGAGAAAGGCCGCTCCGAGGTCGACGACGTCGAGGCGCACCTGCGGGGCGTCCGTGCTGCGGGCGGCCGTCCCACCGGACGTGGTCAGGTCCAGCGCCCAGGTTCCGGCGTTCCACGGGCACAGTGCATCGGCGAGCTCGACCACCCCCCGGAACGGCGCGCGGTACGAGCGCAGCCCGATGGCTCTGTCCAGGTCGACGATCCGCAGCCAGACGTGGTCCTGGACGGTGAGCTGCATCCGGCGCGGGTCCTGCAGCAGGTCGCGCAGCGGATCGTCGACCCAGCCGGCCCGGTAGCTGACCGTGCGGACCAGGTCCATCGTCATCAGGTATTGCCATAGCGATGCCCGGGCCAGTGGGGTGGCCGCGCAGATCTCGTCCAGCACCAGTTGGCTGTTCGGGCCGTGGTGAGCCCATCCGGATTTGATCCGATAACAGGCGTAGCCATCGGGGTGCAGCGCCCACCGGTGGCGGGATGCCCCGTCGCGCAGTTCGGCGTGATCGGACGTCCGCAGGTTCCACACCGCGTCGGTGCGGGACAGGTGTCCGGCCACCGTCGGGGCCACCCGCTCGTAGAGCGCGCGCGCCAGTGGCCGCGCCCGTTCCGCGCGGGTCTCGATGACGGTGTCGGTCGGCGTGCCCGGGCGCAGCAACGCACCGTGCAACAACTCCAGCCGCGCTTGCCCGATGGCCTGCCCGTACCCGTAGCGTCCGTACAGCGCCGCCTCACTGGCGGTCAGGATCGCGACCGGCTCGCCGCCGGTCGCGTGCAGGTCGTGCAGTTGCTCGGTGATCATCGACCGCAGCAGGCCGCGCCGACGCCAGCCAGGGCGGACAGCCACCCAGGTGACGCCGGCCACCGGGTGGACGGCGCCGCCGGGAAAGGTCATCTTCTTGGACAGGATGGCGGCGGACGCGACCAGTTCCTGGTGGGCCAGTGGATCCCGTACCCCGATGTAGCGATCGAGTTCGAGGTACGGAACCACCAGGTCGTCCAGAAAGTCGCGAGGCGGGTCCTGGCCGAAGGCAGAGGAATCCAGGTCCAGGATGTCGTCGAGGTCGGCCTGGGACAGCGGACGAACCTGGAGATCGGAAGCCTGGAGATCGATATGGGTCACCCGAACACCCTGCCGCACGCCGGGCGGGATGCCCAGCGGTTTCGGTCGGGCGAACGCCTACAATCCAAGGAACGCTAGTGCACGGGGGCGGCCGCCGGCGCCGGTTGACCTGAGCGCTCCAGCAACTCCCGGAACCACTGCTGGCTGATGTCGAACTTCTTGCCACCGGCGATGCGGCTGAACTCGATCGCCCTCAGCTGGTCGTTCTGCTCCTCGTCGTTGCCCACCACGCCGGAGATACCGCGCAGCGCGCAACCGACCGCGTAGTCGGTCATCTGCTTGATCAGCAGCAGGTCCGTCTCGTCGGGTGCAGCTGACCGCGCGAAGTAGCCGGACTTCTGCACCAGCACCTTCTCGGCGCCGAGCCGCGCGGCGAATTGCTCACCGAACCAGGCGCCGGGATTGATCGAGTTCAGTTTGACGTGACCGAACGGGTCCCGCGGGATATCGGCACCCCTGGCCTGCATCTCGGCGACGATGCTGTCCACGCCGGCGCCTTCGGACAGGAAGATGGTGACGTTCCCTACGGTGTCCATCACGGACTTCAACCGGTCGGACTCCGCCTCGAGGTCGAACTCCGCCTCCGGGACGTAGATCGCGTGCATGTTCCATGCGTCGCGGGACAACCCGAATTCTGGCAGCCATCGTTCGGTGCCCAGCCAGCGGTCGTACGCCGCGGCGGTGGCCGCGGTGAGCCAGCCGCAGTTCCGGCCCATGATCTCGTGGATGATCAGCATCCGCGGATTCGAGTTGTGCTCCGCGACGACGTTGCGCGCGAACTTGGCGCCCTCCTCGGCGGCAGTCCAGGCACCCAGCGATTGCTTCACCGGCACGATGTCGTTGTCGATGGTCTTCGGCAGGCCCACGACGGTCAGCTCGTAGCCGTGTTCGTGCAGGTAGGCGGCCAGGTCGGCGCCGGTCATGTTGGTGTCGTCGCCGCCGATGGTATGCAGTACGTCGATGCCGTCCGCCGCCAACTGGTCGGCGGCGACCTTCAACGGGTCGGCGCCCTCCGCCACCAGACCCCGCTTGACGAGGTCCTTGACATTGGTGAGCTTGACCCGCGAGTTACCCAGCGGCGAGCCGCCGTACCGGTGCAGGAGCCGGGCCCTGGCCCGGACGCCGGGGGTCACGGGGAGGTGGTCGCCCTTGAGCAGACCCTGATATCCGTGGCGGTATCCGATGATCTCGACCTCGGGCGCCAGCTCGGTGTACCGCTCGATCAACCCACCGACCGAGGCGGATAGACAGGGGGCGAAGCCACCGGCGGTGAGCATCGCGACTTTGCGCAGGGCCATGGGGTTGTGGCCTTTCTACCGGGGTAAACCACCGCTCGGCGGAGCCGCGCGATGATGCCGATCGGCTCCGACCGGCGATTCAAAGCCTATCCAGGTCGGGGTCCGCCACGATCGGGCCAAAGGTCACAAATGCAGGCGGGGG
>DASQFG010000418.1:0-2393 GCA_035633315.1 Nakamurella sp.
TAGGCCCATATCACCCATGCGTGCATTGGTCGAAACTGTGGTCCAGCCAGTCCCCGGCACGTCGGTGGTTCGCACCCGCCTCGACGTCGTGGTGCACGCCGATCACAGGGTCTGCTGGGGGCGTCGATACGGGCGCCGCCCAAAACCCGCTGGGCGTCGGCCCGGTCCGAGATGACCGTCGGCGCTCAGGGTGCCAGGTCGTCGATGACCGGCTGAGAAAAGCAGTTCCCGTGTAGGGGGCATCACGAGCCAGGGTTCGACAGTGGCGCCGGAGATCGCGACCTTGCTCTCCAGCCGACGATCTGGTCGTGCGGCTCCGTGGTGGGCGCACTGTCGTTGTGCCACAGATAGAACTCACGGTATTGGCTGATGCTCGTCAGCACGGCGGCGGTGTCTCTGATGGATGTTGGCATTCATGTTCGCAGGTTGTGAACGCCGTCGGCCCATCGATGGTCAGCCAAAGCGGCCGGAGACGTAAATCCTCGGTGGCTTGCTCCTGCGGAGTCGAAAAAAGGCTGCCGGTGTCGGCGTACTGTACAACGCGCCCCCGTTCGACGACCCGTTGGGTTTGCGCGTCCACTATGGATCCTGCGCTGTGATCGCCTACGGGATCCGACCTTCTCCTCGACCGGGCTGCTCGCGGCCAGGACACCATGAGCGCACGATTTCGAGTCGCACGCCGGGTGCAGTCGACGTGAACGACCGGTATCGGTCCGGGCTCCGTCGGGTCGCCGCGAGGAAGATAGGGATGGCTGACGGCGGCGTTCATCGAGTGTCGCGCCTGCGTCCACATTCCGTTCACCCCCGGCTGGTTCCCTTCCCTGTGCGGAGTTGTGTCACCCGGCGACGATCGATCGGGGTCAAAGGCGAATGTCAGGGCGGCGGATTGATGCATGACCGCGAATTGACACGCGGTGGGAACGGGCAGCCGCGGCCGCCGCGCGGCGACGGGTGGCGTGGTGGCCGATTCCGCGCACCCGACCGGCCACTGGTCTTCCTCGCCTGCGGCCAAGCGGAAGCCGATCAACTGCAACAGGCATGGTCGGGGCAGGCCATCGACATCGAGTCCAACTCCGACCTGGCGGTGGCACTGGTACGCATCGGGCAGGTCGGCCCCGCCCTGGTGGTTCTGGGAGACTCGGGCGGCGTCCTCGGGCCGGTCGAGTTTCTGAACGCGCTGCGACAGGTGGACGCCGCTACCCCGGTCATCGTCGGGTTGGGCCAGGACAGTTCTCAGCTGGGATCTGATGCTCTGAATGCCGGCGCGACCGCCGTGGTCCGGCGACCCTTCTCCCCGGAGGCGCTGCTCAGGATGCTGGATTCCGGAGTCACCGGCAGCGGGGCGTTCCGGGTCCGGCCGCTTCCGATCGATCTTGGTCGGTTGAAGGTCGATGGCTCGGCCGCCCGCATCTGGGTCGACGGCGCGGAACGACTCATCCCGGCGATGGAGTTCGTGCTGCTGCGGTTCCTCGCTGAGCGGCACGGTGAGATTGTGACGCGACGCGAACTTGTCTCCGCGGCGTGGGGTGAGGAAGCCAAGGTACCCAGCAACAGCCTCAACGTCCACCTGGCCCGCCTGCGCCGGCGGTTTCCTGCCGACTCGGGGGAGGACTGGATCCGCCCCGTCCGGGGCGTTGGATACCAATTCGTGGTCCCGCGCGGCGTTCCCGCACAGCACGCAGCGGCGGGCTCGTGACCCCGACAGAGGCCGCCGGCCTGGGACTAGGCACCCTGCTACGGCCGCGATTTGCGGTTCACTCGCCGTTCACCTGGGTGGGGCCTGCCGTCTATCCGGGCACCCTACGGTCCAGCGTTGTCAGCCAAAGGTGGCTGACGCCCCCGCTCTGGGGGGCCGTACTCGTGAGAAGTCGTAACTCTCGATGGAGGAATGCGTGAAGATCACGCGAATGACCGGGCTCGTCGCCCTGATGGCCGTGGGTGCAGTAACGCTCAGTGCTTGCGGGAGCGACAACAACACCTCTAGCACCACGTCCGCAGCAGCGGCCACCACCTCGGCCGCCGCGTCCGCGGCCTCGTCGGCCAAGTCCGGTGCCACCGCGGCGGTGTCCAGCGCGGCAGCCGGCGACACCACTTTCGAGGGGTCGGGTTTCAGCTGCGCCACCGGCAGCCTGCGGTCCTCCGGGTCGACCGCTCAGGGCAAGGTGATGGAGCAGTGGATTTCCGAATTCAACAGCAAGTGCGAGGCGAACCTGAACGCCTATGGCGGCGGCGGGTCGGGTAAGGGCATCGCCGACTTCCTGGCCAACCAGGTCGATTTCGCCGGTTCCGACTCCGCGCTCAAGCCGGACCAGGCCGCCACCGCCAAGTCGACCAGGTGCGCCGGCAACGACGCGCTGAACCTGCCGATGGTCACCGGCCCGATTGCGTTGGCC
>DASQFG010000419.1:0-5134 GCA_035633315.1 Nakamurella sp.
CGACGACGGTTCGAACGCGGTGGTCTCCTCGGTCGAGTACTTCGGCCACGATTGCGTCGTCACCGCCGCTCTGCCCGGAGCGCTGGACGCCCCGGCGACCACGGTCACCTGCCGGCTGCTCGCCGGTGAGCACCTGGAACCTGGCACCAGCATCACCATCTCGGTGTCCGGACCGGCAATGGCCTATCCGGTGGAACAACTGCCGGCAGCGGTGGCCGGCCCCGTCGCCGCGGCCCAGCCCGCGGTGGCCGGCCGGTAACCGGCGGGTCGACTCCACTGATCGGTGCTCTCCATGTTGTGCGGAAATGCCAATGCCACTTGGACATTCACGCCGACAGCGCGACAGCGCAGTCGGAATAACCCGGCCGCCGGCGACCACCGCGAACTTCCGGTCAGAGGACGTTGCCGGCCGATCCGTTGCGGCGGGCGGTGAAGTCCGTTCCACCATCCGTCACCGGATCAAGCGGACGGTGATCGGGAGGTCAAGGTCGGCCCATGCGCGATCGGCGGTGAGGACTTCGGCGGGGATGCTGCGGACGGTGAGAGCCAGGCAGCAGCGGTCACCCAATGACAGTGCCCGGCCGCCGGGCAGGGAGCGCAGAGCGCCGGCAAGTTCGGCATCCGCCGCGCTGAGCGGTTCGACGGTGACCCCGGCGGCGCTGAGTAACTCACGCAATCGGGCGACGTCGATGCCGGCGTCGATCAGCTTGCCCACAACTTCAGCCAGATTCGCCGCGCCGAGAACACTACCGGCGATCTCCTCGGCGACAAGGTCACTGCCGGGTTCGTTGTGGATGAGCGCGAGTACGGCAGAGGCGTCGAAAACGGTCATTCGGTGGCGGCAGCGAGTCGGCGCTCTGCGAGCAGCTCCTCGACGAACGAGCGCGACGTCGGTACGTCACTGGCCAGTGCGCGCAACTCGGTGACGGCGTCCTGTTGACGTTCCAAGACGAGCCGTGGCCCAGCCAGGTGCAGGTGCAGTCGATCGCCGGGAACCAATCCCAGCGCCGCCCGGACCTCCGCCGGGATCACCAGGCGACCTTGCTGACCCATCACGAGTGTGGCATCCATGAAAGCAGTGTGCCACGTATCGCCCGGTTGTGGCAGGTGTCCCCCTTGGCCGGATCGGCCGTACGGCACGACACGACGACAGGTTCGAGATCAGCTCGCGGACAGCACCTCGAGTGCGTGCGCCAGGTCCGCCGGATACGGGCTGGTGAACTCGACCCACCGGCCGTCCTCGGGGTGCGCGAACGCCAGGCTCCGCGCGTGCAGCCACTGCCGGGTCAGGCCCAGCCGCTTGGCCAGCGTCGGGTCCGCGCCGTAGCTGAGGTCGCCGACGCAGGGGTGCCGGGTCGCCGAGAAATGCACCCGGATCTGATGGGTGCGGCCGGTCTCCAGGTGGACCTCGAGCAGGCTCGCCGCCCGGAAGGCCTCCAGGGTCTCGTAGTGGGTCACGCTGTCCCGGCCGCCCTCGACGACCGCGAACTTCCAGTCCGAGGTCGGGTGACGGCCGATGGGGGCGTCGATGGTGCCGGTGCTCGGGTCGGGGTGCCCCTGGACCAGGGCGTGGTAGATCTTCTCGACGGTCCGGTCCCGGAAGGCGTCCTTGAGCACGGAGTACGCCCGCTCGCTCAGCGCCACCACCATCACCCCGGTGGTGCCCACGTCCAACCGGTGCACGATGCCCTGGCGTTCGGCGGCACCGGAGGTCGCGACCCCGATGCCGACGCCGGCCAGTGCGCCCAGCACGGTCGGTCCGGTCCATCCCGGGCTGGGATGCGCGGCCACCCCGACGGGCTTGTCGATCACCACGATGTCGGCGTCCCGGTACAGCACGGTCAGCCCGTCGACGTCCTCGGGGACCAGGACGGACGGCCGTTCCGGTTCGGGCAGGGTGATCTCCAGCCAGCTGTCGACCGTCAGCCGTTCCGACCGTGCCACCGCCACGCCGTCGACCAGCACGTCACCGGAGTCGATCAGGGTCGCCACGCTCGTCCGGCTCATGCCCAGCAACCGGGCCAGCCCGGCGTCCAGCCGCATACCGGCCAACCCGTCGGGGACGATCAGCCTGCGGACGTCAGCCACGGTCCGTGCCCGCCGGCGTGTCCCGGTCGATGTCCCTGTCTCTGTCGATGGCACCGTCTCTGTCGATGTGGCCGAGGGGTGCATCCTTCTTGCGGTCTTTCGTGCGGGTGCCGTCGAAGTCGATGCCGAGCAGCGCAGTGATCACCAGGCTGATGCCGCCGATCGTGATGGCCGAATCCGCGACGTTGAACACCGGAAAGTACTGCGCGTTCGGCCCGAAGACGGAGACGAAATCCACCACATGCCCCTGCAGGAACCCCGGGGACCGGAAGATCCGGTCGATCAGGTTGCCGCAGGCGCCGCCCAGCACCAGGCCCAGCGACACCGCCCACGCCGTCGACCGCAGCCGCGGCGCCATCCGAATGATCACCACCACCACGCCGATCGCCACCAGCGCCAGCAACCAGGTCATCCCGGTGGCCATCGAGAAGGCTGCGCCAGGGTTGCGGATCAGGGAGAAATACACCAGGCCGCCCAGGATGCGCGGTGATTCGCCGGGGGTCAGCAGCGACACCGCGATGATCTTGGTGATCAGGTCGAGCGCGATCACCGACAGCGCGATCACCGCGAGCAGCCCCACCCGGCGGGGGTGCTCGGGAGCCTGCGTCTCCGCGGGCGGGGCGGTTTCCGGCGTAGCGTCCGAACCCTCCGGCGAGGGGTCGGGTTCGTTGTCGGGTCGGTCGGTCACTTGCCCAGTGTCCCAAACCCGACGGGCAGTTCCGACCGCGTCGTCCTACGAGAGGCCATGCCCGTGATCAGTCGACGGGCTCGCGGTCCCCCCGCTCACCGAACCAGGAGGCCAGCGCCCCGCCCCGGCTGACCGCGCGCAGCCGGCGCTCGGTCTTGGACCGCACCCGCTCCGGGGCGACGATCAGCAACTGGTCACCGGACTGCAGCCGGACGGTCGGAACAACGGGCACCGGCTCACCGTCGCGGAGCAACAAGGCGATCACCGACGGCGCCGGCAGGCGCAATTGGGAGATGTACACGCCGTGCATCCGGGAGCCCGGCGGGATCGTCACCTGCAGCACGTGGGCGTTCATCTCGTCCAGCGGAGCGGCCTCGACCTGCACTTCTTCGGCCTGCCCTACCTGGATGACACCGAGCTTGCGGGCAACCCAGGGCAAGCTGGTGCCCTGCAGCAGGGTGTAGATGACGACCACGACCACGATCACATCGACCAGGTAGTCGGAGTTCGCATCGCCCCGGGTGACCAGCGGGATCATCGCCAGCACGATGGGCACCGCGCCCCGCAACCCGGACCAGGACAGGAAAGCCTGTTCGCGCCAGGGCAACCGGAACGGCAAGGCGGCCGCGACGACCGATGCGGGCCGGGCCACCACCAGCACGATCAACCCGATCACGATGCCAGGCACCAGCGCGTTGGGTAGCTCGCGAGGATCCACGTACAGGCCGAGCATGACGAACAACCCGATCTGAGCCATCCAGCCGAAGCCCTCGGCGAAGGACAACGTGGACGCCCTGTGCGGCAGCCGGGAATTGCCCAGGATGACGGCGGTCACGTAGGTCGCCAGGAAGCCGGACGCGTGCGCGAAGGAGCCGACCGCGTAGGCCCCGCCGATGAACGCCACGGTGGCCAGCGGGTACAGACCCGCCGCGGGCAGCGCCTCGCGTCTGAGCAACCACGCGCCGCCGATACCGATGGCGGCCCCGATCACCGCCCCTGCCAACAGTTCCCAGACGACCAGCAAAGGGTCGAGCCAGGTGATCGGATCGGTGCCCGCGAGGATCACCACGGCGATCACAACCGGCGCGTCGTTCAGACCGGATTCCAGTTCGAGAGCGGCGCCCAGCCGGGCTTTGACCCCGACGCCGCGCAGCACCGAGAACACCGCGGCGGCGTCGGTACTGGACAGCACGGCGCCCCAGAGCAGCGACGTCCGCCAGTCATAGCCCATCACCAGGTGCACGCCGACCCCGGCCACCGCGATGGACACCACCACCGACACCGTGGCCAGCGAGATGCCCAATCCCAGCGCCGGCCGGACGTTGTCCCAGCGCGTGGTCAGACCACCCTCGGCCAGGATGAACACCAACGCCGCCAGCCCGAGCTGCTCGGCCAGCATGGTGTTGTCGAACGGGATGCCGATGACGCCGTTGCCAAGGATCAGCCCGATGCCCAGGTACAGCAGCAGTGACGGCATGCCGAGGCGCCGCGACAACCTGACCGCGACCAGAGCCAACAGCAGAACGACCGAAATCAACCCGAAGGCGCGCTGGACGCTCTCCTGGTCCATCTAGTTCAGCGCCGCAACGCCGGCGCCAGGCCCAGCGCGGTCAGCACATCGATGGTCGCCTTCGACCGGTTGAACGTATAGAAGTGCAGGCACGGCGCCCCTTCGGCGAGGAGCTGCTCGCTCATCCGCACCGCGTGTTCCATGCCCACCTGCCGGCCGGCGGCCGGATCGTCCTGCACGGCTTCCAGTTCTGCCGCGAGATCCGCCGGAATGCGTTGCCCGGACAGCTGATGGATCCGCATCAGCCGCTGGTAGGAGGTGATCGGCATGATCCCCGGCAGCAACGGCACGTCGGCGCCGGCCCTGACCATGCGGTCGCGCAGCCCGACGTAATCCTCGGCCGAGAACAGCATCTGGGTGATCGCGTAGTCGGCGCCCGCCCTGATCTTGTCGACCAGGTACCGGGTGTCGGTGTCCATGTCGGGCGAGCGCGGATGCATATCGGGGTACGCGGCGACTCCGACGGAGAAGTCGCCGAGCGAGCGGGCCAGCACCACCAGTTGCTTGGCGTACTCGAATCCCTCGGGGTGGGCCACCCATTCCCCCAACGGATCCGACCCGGGTGGGTCCCCGCGCAGCGCGAGAATGTTGCAGACGCCGACGGCGGCGTAGGAACCGATGACCTGCCGCAGTTGGGCCACCGAGTGCCCCACCGCGGTGAGGTGGGCGACCGGCAGCAGGGTGGTTTCCGCGGCGATGCGTTCGGTGATCCGGATGGTGCGCTCACGATGGGAGCCGCCCGCGCCGTAGGTCACCGAGACGAACGCCGGACGCAACGGTTCGAGCCG
>DASQFG010000420.1:0-3158 GCA_035633315.1 Nakamurella sp.
TGTTGACCGCGGTGCCGATGACGACCAGTTTGCGGATCAGGTCCGGGCGGCGGATCGCGGTGATCATCGCGACATTCCCGCCGTCGCTCCAGCCCACGATGTCCACCGGTCCGATGCCGAGCGCATCGATGAACGCGGTCGTGTCGTCGGCCATGATCTCGTACGTGATCGGACCGGGGATGTCCGGCATCCGGCCGTGCCCGCGCCGCTCCGGGCTGAACACCCGGTACCGGTTGGTGAACAGCGGAGTGAATCCACCGAACGTGTCCACGGTCGCGAATCCGCCGTGCAGCATCACCAGGGGGTCGCCGGTGCCCTCGGACTGGTAGTAGGTCGGCAGACCGCCGGCGTCGATGTAGTCCTTGACGGCTGCGAGTGCGGTAGGGGTCACCATGATCGTCCTCCGGTGCATTGTGCCGGGCCGGTGTTATGCCGGTACCCCACCGTAGGAATGCAGGAGCCCCGCCCGACATGAGGCGTTCTGCCCATCTTGATCGGCGGGTCCGGCCGGTCCGGCCGTAGGGTCGGTCCATGCCCGGTCCGCCGTCGAGCGGTGTGCAGAACGTGAACGGCCAAGGGGTTCGGGTCGCCGAGCTCGTCGCGGCCCTGTCCTATGCGGCCGATCTGGGTCTGGGCCAGCCGCTGGCTCATTGCATGCGGCAGACCGTGATTGCGTTGCGGCTCGCGGACCTCGTCGGAGCGACCCAGGACGAGCGTGAGGCGACCTACTACCTGGGCCTGATGGTCAGCTCGTTTTGCCACGCCGACGCCGCGGAGCAGGCCCGCTGGTTCGGTGACGACATCGCCTTCAAGGCCGACGCTTTCGAATTGCTCGGCAAGAACACGGCGCAGATCGTGACCTTCGCGTTGCGCCGCACCGGCTCGCACGGCACCGGTGTGGATCGAGTCCGGCGGATCGTCACGCTGCCCAGATCCGGGATGCGGCAGGTCATGGACTTCCTGGCCACCCACGCCAGGCTGAGCTCCCGGTTCGCCGAGCAGATCGGGCTCGACGACGTCGCGGTGGCGTCCTTCCGGCAGGCCTACGAGCAGTGGGACGGCAAAGGCGTACCACTGGGCCTGCGCGGCGGCGAGATCACGCTGCCGTCGCGGCTGGTGCAACTCGCCGGTCCCGTCGAGGTCTACGCCCGGCTGCATGGGGTGGAGGCGGCGCGGGCGGCGGTCCGCAGATCCAGCGGCGCCGATCTGGATCCGGCCATCGCCCGGCTGTTCCGCGAACACGCGCCCCACGTGCTGAACGGCCTGGACCAGGCAGCGGAATGGACCGCGATCCTCGACGCCGAACCCAGCCTGGCCAGGCGCGTCGACGGCGCCGACCTGGACACCGTGCTCGAAGCGATGGCCGACCTCGCCGACCTCAAGTCACCGCAGTTCGCCGGGCACTCCCGCGGAGTGGCCAACCTGGCCGCGGAGGCAGCCAGGGTATGGCGGCTGCCGGACGCGGACGTGACCACCGTGCGCCGCGCCGGCCTGTTGCACGACCTCGGCCGGCTCGGCGTCTCGAACTCGATCTGGGACAAGCCAGGACCGCTCACCGGCCCGGAACGCGAACACGTCCGCATCCACCCCTACCTCACCGACCGGATGCTCGCCGGCATCGACGCACTCGCCGCCAGTCGGGAGATCGCCGCCCGCCACCACGAAAGGCTCGACGGCTCAGGCTATCCAAGTGGCATGACCGCTGCCTCGCTCAGCCCGCGAGACCGGCTACTCGCCGCCGCGGACGCCTACCACGCCATGACCGAGCCTCGGCCCTACCGCGAACCGCTGCCGCCCGACCTGGCCGCGGCGGAGTTGACCGCGGAAGTCCACGCCGGCCGACTGGACGGCGACGCCGCCGCCGCGGTGTTGACCGCCGCCGGACGGCCCACCCGGACACGGCGATCCTGGCCGAACGGGTTGACCGCCCGCGAGGTCGAGGTCCTCGGCCTGCTCGCCCGGGGGCACTCGAACAAACAAATCGCCCGGCGGCTGGTCATCGCACCCAAAACAGCGGCCAACCACGTCGAGCACATCTACTCGAAACTGGGCGTCGCCAGCCGCGCCGAAGCGACCCTCTTCGCGACACAGCACGGCCTGGTCGGCAGTTTCGAACCACAGCCGTGACGCTCGTGGCATTCGCGCGGCGAACATAGCAGCAATCGCCATCGGCGCGTGGTTGGGTAGCATAACGTCCCTGAAATAATTGAGGCGAATACCTGATGTTCTCCGACCGGACACACCCCTACCGTGAACCGGCACAGGGTTTCGGCCGGTAACGTCCACGAGGGTCCGGTCATGGGAATGTACGGCGAACGAATGCTTCCACGGATCGTCAATATGGCCTGCGGGCAGCAGGATATGCGACCACTTCGCCGCAGAGCCTGTGCTTTCCTGGCCGGCGACGTGGTCGAGATCGGTTTCGGCTCCGGACATAACGGACCGTTCTATCCGCCCGCGGTCACCCAGGTCGCCGCGATCGACGTCTTCTACCAAACCAGCGCACCGAAATTCGGTGGAGCCTCCTGCCTGGGCATCGCGAAAGCCCGGACATCAACTGCTCGCACAAGACGATCGAGAACGTCGGGCCGGTCGCGTCACCTTGTACCGGGGGCGACGGTGGGTGGACCGCCTACTGATGAGGCGGTCCACCGGAGCAGCCCACGGTGTCCCGCGGCGCTCCGCCGATGATGCGATGAGGGATCCGGGCCTCGCTGCTGATCGCGCTCAATGCATGCTCCGGGTACTGATCTCATCCGACGAGGACCTGCGAGCGAATCTCATTGGGGACGGCGGATCGATCTTCATCGTCCGCAATCTGTGGTCGTGCTACCGACCGAGACGAGAGAGCGGTTGCCTCCGGATAGTCAATGGTCGCAACAGCCGGGCCGAGGAACCCGCGAGGTCGTGCTGGAGGCGACCTCCAGGTGTCCTCCAGGTGGACCCCGGCGGCGGACACGTCACGCGAGCTGGGAGCGCCTTCGAACTTCGTGAGAAACTCCGCGTTGTCCAATCCGCACGAAACTGCGTGAAGACGTTTTCGCGGGGCAGCCATTTTCGGGCTCACCGAAGCTGAGAGCTGAGAGAGTCACCGATTGTTGTTCGTCGACTCGGGACTCGCTGATCTGATGCAGTCAGTCATGGTGTCGCGCCGATGT
>DASQFG010000421.1:0-1996 GCA_035633315.1 Nakamurella sp.
GCCGATCGGGTGCCGGCCGGATCTCGAACTCGTCCTCGCTGTCGATGGTCACCGCCCAGCCCAAGGCGGCCGCCCACCATCGGCCGAGTTCGACCGGGTCGGCCGCGTCCACCACGACCTGCTCCCATTCCAGGCTCATGCCGGCGAACACTACGACACCCGCATGGGCAGGGTCACCCGGAACCCTGGGCTACCCTGCACCGGTGGCGTCGCTGACCGAGTACCGGCACCTGGCAACCGGAAAGGTCCGGGAGCTGTACGAGGTGAACGGCGACCAGCTGCTGATGGTGGCCTCCGACCGGATCAGCGCGTACGACCACGTGCTGCCCACCCCGATCCCCGACAAGGGCCGGGTGCTCACCGCGATGAGCGTCTTCTGGTTCGAGCTGCTCGCCGACCTGGTGCCCTCGCACGTCGTGGCGGTCGACGACCCGGCGATCCCCTCGGAGGTCCGTGGCCGGGCACTGCTGGTGCGGCGGCTGGAGATGCTGCCGATCGAGTGCGTCGCGCGGGGTTACCTGACGGGGTCGGGCCTGGCCGACTACCGGAGGACCGGCGGGGTGTGCGGGATCGCCCTGCCGGCCGGGCTTGTCGAGGCTTCCGCGCTGCCGCAGCCGATCTTCACCCCGGCCACCAAGGCCGAGATCGGCGCTCACGACGAGAACATCACCTTCGAGGCGGTGGTCGCGGAGATCGGCGTGGGCCGCGCCGAACAGTTGCGGTCGCTGACCCTGGCCCTGTACGCCCGCGCCGCGGAACACGCGCTGTCCAAGGGGGTCATCCTGGCGGATACCAAGGTCGAGTTCGGCCTGACCGGTGACGCGCTGGTGCTCGGTGATGAGGTGCTGACGCCAGACTCCTCCAGGTTCTGGCCGTCGGACGGGTACGAGCCGGGCAGGGTCCAGCCCAGTTTCGACAAGCAGTACGTGCGCGATTGGCTGACCTCGCCGGCCTCGGGGTGGGACCGGGCGTCCGAGACCGCGCCGCCGCCGCTGCCGGATGAGGTGGTGCGGGCCACCCGGGCGCGGTATGTCGAGGCCTACGAACGCATCTCGGGTCGGTCGTTTGCCGACTGGATCGGCTGAGCGGGTCCCTGTCGGGTGCGCGCCGCCTGCTTGCGCGCCCCGCGCCGCCGGGTGCGCCCGGACCGCAGCCGGTGCGCGCCGACCACCGCCGGCCCCCGGCCAGCCCGCCGCCCCCGCGGGACCGTGCCCCCGGTTGATCAACGCCTGTGGCCCTTTCGTGTCGCGGTACGACGCGAAAGGGCCGGAAACGGTGATCTGCCAGGGGACCCCCGCCGACGCCACCCAAGGTTGATCAACGTCCGCGGCCCTTTTATGTCGCGGGACGACGAGAAAGGGCCGCAAACGTTGATCTGCCGGGTGCCGAACCGCATCAATGCCCGGATCCCGCGATCTGCAGGCCGACCACCCCGGCGAAGATCAGCGCAATCGAGCCGATGGTGATCACGTTGACCGGGTCCTTGAAGGCGATGATCCCGATCACCGCGGTCAGCATCGCCCCGATCCCCACCCAGACGGCGTACGCCGGCCCGACCGGAAGGGTCTTCAGCGCGAACATCAGCCCGGCCATCGACGCGATGATCAATACGAAAAACGCCACGGTCGGCCACAGCCGGCTGAATCCGTCAGATGCCTTCAGGGACAGCGCCCACCCGCCTCCATGATTCCGGAGACCACCAGGACAACCCATGCCATGATCGACACCCTTCCTCGCCGGCCGAGACCAGGATGCCCATCGTGGCAGGTGCCGATAACGGTGCTCGCGAAGCCCCGTCGACTCAACGCTTCTCGGACTCCACCTCCGGGGTGAAGTCGGCGCTGGTGTCGGCCAGCGCGCCCGGGCCGGGCCCGTCGCCGGATCCGGTGGCTGCTGTCCAGGTCCAATCCCGCACCGACGGGATGTCGTCGCCGTACAACCGGGTGTAACGCTTCGCCTCGGCCCGCGCGTCGACCATCTCCTGCCGCAGCAGCGC
>DASQFG010000422.1:0-3448 GCA_035633315.1 Nakamurella sp.
CTGATGGAAGACCTTGATCGCCACCGATCGCTTCAGCAGATCGTCGGTGCCGCGGAATACTTCGGCCGTCGCTCCTCGGCCGAGCATCTGTTCGAGGCGGTAGCGGCCGTCCAGCACCACGCCCGGTAGGGCGATGTGCGCTGGTGGGGGCGGCTGCCAGGACCCGGTGAGGTTGTGCGGTTCGGTGGCGCCCAGCTGGTCGGAGGTGGCTTCCGATGATGATGTTGAGGATGAGGTCGCTGCGGTGGCGCGGATTGAGTCCTCGGCCGAGTCACTGGGGGAGTCGCTGGGGGAGTGGCTGGGGGAGTCGCTGCGCGAGGTGGGCAGCTGTGCCGTCTGTTCCGAGGTTTCCGGAAGCTCGTCCTCCCCGTCGGAGGGTCCGTCTCGGCCTGCCACGCGCCTCACACTAGACGGTCGAGAAGTGGTCGGCGGGTTCGAGGCGGGGGGCTTGCGCTCCGCAGAAATCAGGTTAGGCTAACCTTGTTCGACAGAATGCGATGCGGGTCGGACGGCGACCGGTGATGTCCCGCGGCGGGGACTGAGCCCAGCTCCCGGCACCGTCCCACCCGGATCCGGTCAACCGTGCCACCTGTCGATGGCCGGGGGCGGACCGTTTCGGTCCGCCCCTGGCTGCTTTCTGTTGCTGGCTGGTTTGTGTTGCTGGGGGTTTCTGTTGCCTGGCTGTTTTCTGTTGCCTGGCTGGTTTGTGTTGCCTGGCTGTTTGTGTTGCCCGGCCGTCGGGTGGCGGTCCCGGCGTGGTGACAGTCGGCCGTGGTGAACTCGGTTGTGATGAACTCGGTTGTGATGAACTGTGCGCCGCGGTCGCGGGTGGGTGCCCCGGCCCTTCGTCCGGACCGCCGACGGGAGACCGATGTCTGCTGGCTCTGCTACCCCCGCTGCCGAACCCACTCCCGGCCGCGCTGTCTCCGACGTCACGATCGACGGTGACGCGGCTGCGAACCCGCTGCTGGAACGCTCGACCCGACCCTTCGAGCTGCCGCCCTTCGACCTGATCTCCGCCGACCACGTCGGCCCGGCGTTCGACGCGGGAATGGCCCGGCAGCGCACCGAGATCGCTGCCATCACCGGCAATCCGGAGCCACCCACGTTCCAGAACACGGTCGTCGCGCTGGAGCGTTCCGGTGCGGTGCTGCGGCGGGCCTCGATGTATTTCTTCAACCTGACGTCCAGCACGTCAACACCGGAATTGCGGGCGCTCGAGGCCGAGTATTCGCCGCGGTTGGCCGCCCACGAGGACGCCATCCAGCTCGATCCCGCGCTCTTCACCCGACTCGAGGCCGTGCACAACGATCGTCATGACGACCCCTGCATCGATGCCGAGGCGATCGCGCTGATCGAGCGCTACCACCTGGACTTCGTGCTTGCCGGCGCCCGGCTCGACGGCGAGGGTCGCGCCCGGTTGACCGCACTGAATCAGCGATTGTCGGTGCTGTCCACGACGTTCCAGCAGAACCTGCTGCGAGCGAGCGAGGCCGCCGCCGTCGTGGTGGACAGCGCGGACGAGCTGGAGGGGCTCAGCGCCGAGGCCATCGCCACCGCCGCCGAGGCGGGTAGGGCCCGCGGGCACGACGGTTCGTACGTCATTCCCCTGGTGCTGCCGACCGGGCAACCGCTGCTGGCCGAGTTGCGCCACCGCGACGTGCGGCGCCGGCTGTTCGAGGCGTCGATCGGGCGGGCGTCGGTGGGGGCGGACGACAACGGGCCGGTGCTGCTGGAGATCGCCCGGCTGCGCGCCGAGCGCGCCCGGTTGCTGGGCTTCGCCACGCACGCCGAGGCCACGCTCGCCGACCAGACCGCGGGGAGCAGCGCCGCGGTCGACGATCTGCTGTCCCGCCTGGTGGGGCCCGCGGTGGCCAACGCGCGAGCCGAAGCGGAGTTGCTGTGCGAATACGCGGAACGGGACGGCGTGGACCTCGCGGCCTGGGACTGGGCCTATTACTCCCGGCAGGTGCAGGCCGAGCGCTACACGATCGACACCGCTGCCCTCCGGCCGTATTTCGATCTCGACCGGGTCCTGCTCGACGGCGTCTTCCACGCCGCCGCGGAGGTGTACGGCATCGAGATGGTGCCCCGTCCCGACCTGGACGGCTACCACAGCGATGTGCGGATCTGGGAAGTGCGCGGCGCCGACGGGTCGCCGATCGGACTGTTTCTCGGCGACTTCTACGCGCGGGAGGGCAAGCGCGGCGGGGCGTGGATGAACAGCTTCGTCACCCAGTCCTCGTTGTTGGGCACCTTGCCGGTGGTGGTCAACGTGCTGAACATCCCCCATCCGGCCGAGGGCGAGCACGCCCTGCTGAGCCTGGACGAGGTGCGGACGCTGTTCCACGAATTCGGCCATGCCCTGCACGGCTTGTTCTCCCGGGTGACCTACCCGCGGCTGTCCGGCACGGCGGTGCCTCGGGATGTCGTCGAATTCCCCAGTCAGGTCAACGAGATGTGGATCCTGTGGCCGGAGGTGCTCACCCACTACGCGCGGCACGTCCAGACCGGCGAGCCGTTGCCGACCGCGGTGGTCGACGCACTGCTCGCCGGGGAGCGGTGGGGCGAGGGTTTCCGCACCACGGAATACCTGGCCGCGACCGTGCTGGACCAGGCCTGGCACCGGATCGCACCGGAGTCGGAGATCGCCGATGTGGATGCGTTCGAGCGAGAGGCGTTGGCGCGTCAGGGTATTGCGCTGGACCTGATCCCGCCCCGCTATCGCAGCCGCTACTTCCAGCACATCTTCGGCGGCGGGTACGCGGCGGGCTACTACTCCTATATCTGGGCCGAGGTGCTGGACGCGGACACCGTCGACTGGTTCAAGGAGAACGGCGGGATGCGGCGCGAGAACGGAGACCTGTTCCGTCGCAAGCTGCTGTCGGTCGGCGGCTCGATCGACGCGATGGACGCCTTCCGGTCGGTGCGCGGCCGGGACCCGGACATCGAGCCGCTGCTCCGGCGGCGCGGGTTGGTGGACACGCCGGGCTGACCCGAGGCGCCGGCGCCGTCGAGACACCACTTTCGGTCCTCCCACGTCGAGATCAAGCGCAGATTGTGGCGACTCGATGCGCTGCGCTCGGGCGTCAGGACTGGCGTCGCGTGCTCAGCACGCAGAACTCGTTGCCCTCCGGGTCGGCGAGTACCACCCAGGGCTGCTCGCCCTGACCGATATCGGCCCGGCGCGCGCCCAGCGCCAGCAGCCTGTCGACCTCGGCGCCCTGCTTGTCGGGGCGGAAGTCCAGGTGCAGTCGGTTCTTGATCGTCTTCGGCTCGGCGACCGGGGCGAAGATCACTCCGGGCGGCCGATCGGGTGCCGGCCGGATCTCGAACTCGTCCTCGCTGTCGATGGTCACCGCCCAGCCCAAGGCGGCCGCCCACCATCGGCCGAGTTCGACCGGGTCGGCCGCGTCCACCACGACCTGCTCCCATTCCAGGCTCATGC
>DASQFG010000423.1:0-15523 GCA_035633315.1 Nakamurella sp.
GAAAGTCTGACCGGCGTGCTCGAGGCAACAGTGCGTGACCCTTCAACAGGTCGGGCCCCGGCGCCAGACTGATCCACGGGCTCGAAGCTCAAGAAGCGAACCGGCGTCGGCAGGCAGCCCACCGGTCATTTTCACGCCTACGAGGCGTCACCGGAAGGGACAGGGAGACTGATCCGCAATCACCGTCGACGAAACCCGGTGTCGGACCGTCGTCCGCGGACCTAGGCTCGGGCATGGCCCGGGCGCAGGTGTTCACCGATATCGGCGCCTTCGCCGACGCGGTTCGTCCGTTGGTGGACGCCGATCCGGCCGGCTCGGCCATGCTGGGCCGCATGCTGGCGACCGAGCTGGCCACGCCGTCGCCGGGGATCCCGTTGATGGCGACCGTCGCTGACGGTCGGCGCGTCCGGGTCGCCGCGATGGGGACCTCCCGGTTGCCGCTCACCGTTGTCTGCGATGTCGACGATCGCGATACCGCCGAAGTCGGTGCCGATGATGCTCACCCCGACCCCGCTCGCCCCGATCCCACGGCGGCCTTGATGCATGCCCTCGTCACCAGGTTCCTCGCGGAATCGCTGCCGGTCGAACGGATCAGCGGACCGGTCACGGCGGCGGAGTCGCTGGCGCGGACCTGGTCGTCGTTCACCGGAGTCCCGGTTGGCCGTGACAAGACGCTGCTGCTGTACCGCCTCGGCACGCTGGTGGAGCCGGGCGGCGGGGTCGGCACCGCGCGCGCGGCCGCCGCGGACGACCCGGCGGACGCCGAGCTGATCGCGGCCTGGTGGTTCGAATTCGCCCGGGAAGCCGGAATCGGTCCGCCTGGCGGGGATCCGGATCCCGGGGTGCTCCGCGAGGACGCCCGTCGCGGACGGGTGGTCATCATCCTCAGCGACCACGACGGGCCGGTGGCCGCGGCCGGTCATTCGTCGGTGGTGACGGGCGGGGCCAGGATCGCGCCGGTGTACACACCCTGGCAGCACCGACGCCGCGGCTACGGCGCGGCTGTGACGGCTGCCGCGGTGCGATCGGCGCAGCGCTGCGGTGCCACCGAGATCACGCTGTTCGCCGATGCCGGCTACCCGGCGGCCAACCTGCTCTACCGGGGGCTGGGGTTCGACGTGGTGGCCGAATATGCCGAGTTCGCAGTGAGTCCAACATCGCCCCCGGGTTCAGGGACCGGTTGAAGTACTGGTGAGGCACGGAGTTGACGCCGGGTCAACTCGGGGCGTCCGGCGGCAGCTGGAAGGCAGCCATCGCCAGGTCCGCGAGCACGTCGGCCAGCTCGTCGTTGGCCAGCGGGGATTCGAAGGTGCCAACGGTGTTCAGCATCCCGAAGACTCCGTGCACGGCGGTGCGGATCTCCTCGGTCGACCATTCCGGGTGGACGCCGGCGAGCAGCCTGCGCCAGCGGCCGACCAGGGCTCGCTGACGGTTGCGGAGCCGGTCCCGATGATCCGGTGGCAGGTGGTGCACCTCCCGGACGAACACAGCCATCAGCTGACGCTGGCGCGAGACCCCGGCCGCGTAGCGTTCGACCTGGCGCCGGAGCCGCCGGGCGGGATCGGCGTCGGTCAGCCCACCAGGTCCGGTGAGCGGATCCTCGTTCGGATCGGGTTCGGTGTCGACGGTGCTGATGATCCGGTCGAAGACCTCCGTCAGCACCGCGGCCTTGGCTTCGAAATGCCGGTAGATGGCCGGCCCGGTGACCCCGGCCGCGGCCCCGATATCATCCATTCCCACTGCGGCGTAACCGTTCTCAGCGAACAGCTCGGCTGCGGCCGCGACGATGGCCTCGCGCCGCGCGGCACCCCTGGCCGACAGGGTCGGCCCGATCGGGCTGCTGGTCCTGGGTGGATCGTCGGCGTCGACCGCGACTGCGCGCTCCGTCCGGTCGACCGCCCGGGTTCCGATATCACCCGAACTGCCGATGTCGACCGATCCTCCGCTGCGCCAGTACCAGCCGTCAGCCCGATCGAGCATCCCGAAGTCGACCAGACCCCGGCGCAGGCTGACGTAGTCGTCGTAGAGCTGCATGAGTTCGCGGTTGATCTCGAGTTCGGTGTAGCGGACCCCCGGGACGAACCGTTGCGCGATCAGGTCGAAGACCGCGAGCTTGCGGGACTGCTTGGCCGGCATGGCGGTCAGCCGCCCGTCGGGGTCGAAGAACCGGCGCAGCACCGAATCCGACTGCGCGGCCGCCGCGCGCTGGAGTTCGTCAGTCACGTCTGCTCACTTCGCCATCCCCGGCTCGGTCGATCCCCATTCGGACGATCGTCAGGCGTTCAACGGTTCCGTCATTCAGTCGATCGTGGCGCCGACCGCTACCCGCGGCCGCGGCACCCGCCAGCGGCGGAACAGGCAGGCTCGGTTGAAGGCGTAGAAGCCCAGCGCCGAGCCCTTCGTCGACAGATCGGAGCTGTCGCCCTTGGGGAACTTGGCGCGCACCTTCTGGCCGATCGTCCGCGCGAACATGACGGTGTCCAGGATGGCGGCGACGATCGCGATCAGCAGCACCAGCGGGCCGTACTGCTGCACGGTGGGGATCGGGATCAGCAGGATGACGAACGACAGCACGGCGATGGGCAGCAGGATCCCGGCAATATTGCGGCGGGCATCCACCAGGTCCCGGACATAAGCCCTGACCTGTCCACGATCCCGTGGCAGGACGTACTTCTCGTCGCCGCTCATCATCCGCTCGCGGCGCTCTGCAGACATCGCGCGCTTCTCTCCCTTGGTCAGGCTCTTGCCCTGTTCCTTGGAACGCTTGATGGCCTCGCGCTGGGTCATCGGCGGCGGCGCCACCGGTCCCCGCCGTCCTTCCGCCTCGCGACGCTTGGGCGTCGGTCGTCCCTTGCCGACAGTCGGGGTGGATTCCTCGGCTGGGGTGGGCGTCGCCTTGGCGGCGGTCTGATCGGTGGGCTTGCGGCGCAGGAAACTCACACCGGAAGCCTAGAGGACGTGGCCAACAAGCCCGGCTCTTCCGCAGCTCCGGCGACCACCCGACCATCACCAGCGGATGTCGATCCGGGTCCGTCCGGGGGTCGGTCGTCGCCGACCGGGCGCCGCAACTCCCTGCATCGAGCCGCTGTCGCGGGAATGAGACGGGCGACACGCTGGTTGATCGTGATATCAGCACGGTCGGTAGTGCCGCCGACACCCGTCGGCATGGCATCATCGACAGTGTCATCATCGCTTTCCACTGAGCTGGCTCACCAAGCTGGACAGCAACCCACCACGACGTCGCGATGAGCGACCACACATAGAGGAGTTGAGACATGACCGCTGTTGACACCACGAGCGCCGAGGTCGTTGCACCGGCGCACGGCGTCACCCTCTCGGATGCGGCCGCCGCGAAGGCCAAGGGCCTGCTGGAGCGCGACGGCAGCGCCGACATGGTGCTCCGGATCGCGGTGCAGCCCGGCGGTTGCTCCGGCCTGCGCTACGAGCTGTTCTTCGACGACCGGGCGCTGGACGGCGACGCACTCGTCGACTTCGCCGGTATCGGGCTGGCGGTCGACCGGATGTCCAAGCCCTACCTGGACGGCGCCGTCATCGACTTCGTGGACACCATCGAGAAGCAGGGCTTCACGATCGACAACCCCAACGCGCAGAACTCGTGCGCGTGCGGCGACTCGTTCCACTGAAACAAACCCTGAGCTGTCGACATTGAGCTGAATCACGCCACAGCGAACCCCCGGCCATCCGGCCGGGGGTTCGCTGCTGTCCGGGGGCCGGCGACATCGGACTCCCCGCCCGGGCTGAAAATGCCTTTCGCGAGCGTCATCGGTGACCGGGTGATTTGGCCTTGTTGTTCGGAGTTGCATTGCCGGCCGGTAAGGTCGAGCGCGGGCCGGACACGCACGGCGCCACCTTCGCACGCCGTGTCCTTTGGCGACTACAGCGGGAGCTGACCATGCCGATCGCCGTCACCGGATCCATTGCCACCGACCATCTGATGCATTTCCCCGGTCGGTTCTCCGAGTCGCTGCTGCCCGATCAGCTGCACCGGGTGTCGTTGTCCTTCCTGGTCGACGACCTGGTGGTGCGCCGCGGGGGAGTGGCGCCGAACATCTGCTTCGGGATGGCCAAGCTGGGTTTGCGGCCGATCCTGGTCGGGGCCGCGGGCGCGGACTTCGCCGATTACGAGAGCTGGCTGTCGCGGAACGGCGTCGATTGCTCCCGGGTGCACCTGTGCCCGGATGTGCAGACCGCCCGCTTCGTGTGCACCACCGATGACGAGATGAACCAGATCGCCTCGTTCTACGCCGGCGCGATGGCCCGGGCGCGGGAAATCGAGCTGCAGCCCATCTCGGAGGCCTACGGCGGGCTCGATCTGGTGATGATCGGCGCCGACGATCCCGAGGCCATGGTCCGGCACTCCGAGGAATGCCGTCAGCGCGGCTACGTCTTCGCCGCCGATCCTTCCCAGCAGCTGGCCCGGATGGGCGGCGCGGACGCGGCGTCGCTGGTCACCGGGGCCAGCCTGCTGTTCACCAACGACTACGAACTGGGCTTGCTGCGGTCGAAGACCGGATGGACCGACGACAAGATCCTGCGGTCCGTCGACTACCGGGTCACCACCCTGGGATCGCACGGCGCGGAGATCGTCGCGTCGGACGGCAGCAGACTCGCGGTGGCCGCGCTGCCCGAGCGGTCGAAGACCGACCCGACGGGGGTTGGTGACGCGTTCCGTGCGGGCTTCCTGGCCGGCCGGGCCAGCGGGCTGACGATGGAGCGGTCGGCGCAGTTGGGGTCGCTGATGGCCACCTTGACCCTGGAAACGGTCGGCACCCAGGAGTACGACCTGGACCACCTGACCGCGCGCGTCCGGCTGGCCGATTGCTACGGGGACGAGGCGGCCACCGAGATCGTGCACGCGCTGGGCTGGGCCGTCGCCTAGCGCGCCCCCTTTCTGGCGCGGATCATCTTCCACCGCGCGTACGAACTGATTGACTCGCGTCACTGCAGTCCCATAGCCGCGACCTTCATCCGCGCCGGCGAAGTTGATCCGCGCCGGGAAGGGGCGCGCCGGGAAGGGGGGCGGCGGGGGGAAAGGGAAGGGCGCGGCGGGGGAAAGGGAAGGGCGCGGCGGTTCAGAGCCGGACGGGGTATTGGGGCTCCGGGATCTGCGGGCTGATCGCGCCGGTGACGAAGATCCCGTGCCAGATCTGGAAGACCAGGATGGTCCAGATCCGCCGGGAATGGTCGGCCTCGCCGGCCTTGTGCGCGTCCAGCATCGCCAGTACGGCCGCCGGGTCGAGGTACTCGTCGGTCTGCGCAGACGAGATGATGTTCCGCGCCCACTCGTACGAGTCGCCGACCAGGTAGTGCCGGATCGGCACCGGGAAACCCAGTTTCCGCCGGTGCAGGACGTGCGGCGGCACGATCAGTTCCAGCGCCCGGCGCAGTGCGAGTTTGGTGGTCTGCTTGGTCACCTTCTGATCGGCCGGGATGGTGCGCGCCACGTCGAACACCTCGGTGTCAAGGAAAGGCACCCGCAACTCCAGCGAGTTGGCCATCGTCATCTTGTCCGCCTTGACCAGGATGTCCCCGCGCAGCCAGGTGAACAGGTCGACGTGTTGCATCCGCGAAATGGGATCGATCGCCGCGACATCAGCGGTCTGCGCGTAGATCGGATCGGTGATGTCCCGGAACGAGCGGGCGGGGTCATAGGTGCGCAGCAGCCCCGCCAGCTGGTCCTCGCGGAAGATCCGAGCGTTGCCGTAGTAACGGTCCTCCAGGTCCAGGGAGCCGCGCCGGAGCATGTCCTGCCCCCGGAAGCCCTGCGGCAGCGCGCGGCCGACTGCGGCCAGCCCACGGCGCATGTTGCCGGGCAGCGACGTGAGCCGATTCAGGCTCATCGGTTCGCGATAGATGTTGTACCCGCCGAAGAGCTCGTCGGCGCCCTCACCCGAGAGCACCACCTTGACGTGCTTGCGGGCCTCGTTGGCCACGAAGTACAGCGGCACCAGGGCGGGGTCGGCGACCGGGTCGTCCAGGTACCAGATGATCAGCGGCAGCGTCTGGGTGAATTCGGTTTCGGACACCGTCCGCACCACATGGCGCACGCCGATGGCCGCCGCGGATTCGGCGGCCACCTCGACCTCGGAGAAGCCTTCGCGCTCGAACCCGGTGGTGAACGTCATCAGGTCGGGGTTGTACCGCTTGGCCAGCGCGGCGATCGCGGTGGAGTCGATGCCGCCGGACAGGAACGATCCGACCGTAACGTCGGCGCGCATGTGCTTGGCGACCGAGTCGTCCAGCACCGCCGCGATGCGCTGGTACAGCGCGGTCCGCTCGGCGTCGCTGATCGCCGGCCGACCGGCGAACACCGGATGGAAGTAGCGCTTCGCCTGCACCCGGCGGCCGGGCCGAACGGTGAAGTGGGTGCCCGATTGGATCCGGCGGATCGAGGAATCCATGGTCGCCGGCTCGGGTACGTACTGCAGCACCAGGTAGTGCTGCAGGGCAGGCAGGTCAACCCGCGCGGTCCCGGTGAGTTCCCGCAGCCCCTTGGCCTCGGACGAGAACGCCACGCCGTCGGGGGTGCTGGCCGTGAACAACGGCTTGATCCCGAAGGGATCACGCGCACCGAACAGCACCCGGTCGACGGAATCCCAGATCAGGAAGGCGAACATCCCGCGAAGCCGGGCCACCGCGTCCGGACCCCAGTAGTGGTACGCCGCGACGATCGCCTCACCGTCGCCCTCGGTGGCGAACTGGGCGCCGTGATCGGTCCTGAGCACCTCGCGAAGTTCCAGGTAGTTGTAGATCTCCCCGTTGAACACCAGCGCGTACCGGTCGGGCGATTCGGATGGGCCCCAACGAAGCGGCTGGTGCGAGTGCTCGATGTCGATGATCGACAGCCGGTTGAAGCCGAACACCACGTCCGCGTCATGCCAGGTACCGGCATCGTCCGGGCCTCGATGGCGGGCGCAGCGCATTCCGGCGGCGATCGCGTCCACGGCTGCGCCGGCCTGGCCGGTACCCGAGACAAATCCCATCAGTCCGCACACGCGAACAGCCACCACCCTTGTTCTTCTGATCGACAGTCCTCTGATCGAACCGCTCCAACCCTCGGGTCGGCAGCGCCGGTGCCCTCAGTATCGCGGCTCAGGCCGCCCGGGCGACGCACCGCGGTCCACACCGGCGTGCCCGATCACACCACGTCCACCGCTGGTCGAGGCTCGCCGCGACGGGGCCGGGCACCGACGACAGCACACGCCGACAACAGTGGTCGACACGCAGATCGAGACGGTGATCGACTCGACACGCGCCCATGAACCCCGCCCGGCCGGGTGCATCCGACAGCGGCACGGTAACCTCCCGGTGTCGGGGACACGGTGCCTCGACGGCTGGTTTCTGCGATTGCCCTCGGGTGGCACATCGGGCGAGAGGAAAGGCGCACGTGACACGGTCTCGCGCGGTACGGCGAATCCTTCTCGCCGGGATGCTCGCCGTTGGTTCGCTGCTGCTCAGCGGATGTTCGTTCGCTGACCTGCCGCGGTTCGGCTGGCCGGAGGGGATCACTCCGCAGGCGCAGCGCATGCAGTACTTCTGGTCGTCCGCGTTCATCGCAGCGCTGGCTGTCGGTGTGGTCGTGTGGGGGCTGATGTTCTGGGCGTTCATCGTCTACCACAAGCGCAAGAGCGGGCCGCTGTACCCGAAGCAGACCAAAGAGAACCTGCCGTTGGAACTGGTCTACACGTTCGTGCCGTTCCTGATGGTCGGCGTGCTGTTCTACTTCACGGTGACGACCGAGAACTTCGCGTTGGAAGAGCAGCCGAACCCTGACGTCACGGTGGAGGTCACCGCGTTCAAGTGGAACTGGGACTTCGGCTACCCGGGCACCAGCGTTCCGGGCGGCGGCGAGGTGCACACCATCGGCACCAGCGAAGAGGTGCCCATCCTCGTGCTGCCGGTCGACAAGCTCGTGCAGTACAACCTGCGTGCCAAGGACGTCATCCATTCGTTCTGGACCATCGACTTCCTGTTCAAGCGCGACGCGTTCCCGTACCCGGAGCAGAACCAGTCGGTGAACCACTTCCAGAACACCATCGAGAAGACCGGGGCGTTCGTCGGGCGGTGCGCGGAGCTGTGCGGCACCTACCACAGCGCGATGAGCTTCGAGGTCCGTGCGGTGCCGGAGAACATCTACAACGGCTATCTTGACCTGCGCCAATCGGTGAATTCCGCGACCGGCCAGCCGTACTCCGCGGCCGACGCGCTGGCAGCGATCCAACAGCGCGACCCGTCCTGCGGTGAGTTGTGCGCGCCGCTGGCCACCACCACGTACCCCCTGGAAACCAACCGGTTGGCCAGATCCGAGTCGCTACCGCAGCAAGCAGGGGGTAACTGATGGGCTCCCACACCGGTCAGGCAACCGAGAAACCTGCAGCGGCCAAGGGCGGCATGCACGTCGAGACCTGGATCTTCGTCGCGCTGACGGTGTTCTTCGTGCTGGCTGCGGTCGTCTATGCGATCCTGGCGCCCACCGAGCCGGTGGGCATCGTGGCACTGTCACTGACCGCCGGCCTGACGCTGATCATCGGCACGTTCTTCTGGTTCATCTCCCGGCGGCTGGACGAGCCGAGGCCAGAGGACAACGACGAGGCCGAGGTCTCCGACGGTGCCGGGGACGTGGGGTTCTTCTCCCCGGGCTCCTACTGGCCGTTCACGTTGGCGCTGTCCGCGTCGCTGGTCGCCGTCGGCACCGCGTTCCTGTTGTGGTGGCTGATGGTGATCGGGGTGGGGTTCCTGTTCTGGGCCATCAGCGGGCTGATTTTCGAATATCACCGGCGGCCCGCGCACCACTAGTGCACCAGCAGGTCAAACCGCTGGGGC
The DNA here is from genome assembly GCA_035633315.1 of Nakamurella sp. GTDB lineage: Bacteria > Actinomycetota > Actinomycetes > Mycobacteriales > Nakamurellaceae > Nakamurella. The sequence continues at coordinate 8,845 of DASQFG010000423.1, forward strand.
CCGCCTCAACCGCTGGGGCCCGGCCTCAGTCCAGTCGCGTCATGAATACGACCACAGGCCGCCCTCCAAGTCCCCTGGCGCTGTATTCACGGACGCCGTCGGGCATGTCCTGCGGTTCGCAGAGGATGACGGCGCCCTCGGCGCGGGAGTTCGCGTAGTGCGCATCCGACGTCCTGGCCAGCACCTGCGGTGACGTCCCTCGCCCCGGGCCGACGCCGGCAGGCAGCCCGATCTGGTCGTAGTAGTGCAGGGCGCGCACCGCCAGGCCCGTGGAGCTGGCCAACTCGCCCACCTTCCCAGGTCCGCTCGCCGCCCGCCGTCCTCGTCAGCTGTGTCACGCTGGGCCCTGACGGAGCGTCAGCTTCAACCCCTGCGTGCACAGAACGCCCCTCCCGCATCCGGGAGGGGCGTTCCGTGCACAATCGTTTCGCAGATCAGCGTTTGGTGGCAGCTTCGATCTCGCTGACCGGATGCAGCTCGTCGTCGTAGGCGATGTGACCGGAGTCGTCCGTCGGCGCGAGCAGACCCGGGACGGCGGTGCCCGCCGATCCGAGCTGGTTCATCCGCTTGGGCACCGGGGCGCCCTGATAGGCCAGCGGCACCGGGTGACCGTGGCTGTCCACCGGTCCAAGGGGCTGATGGACCTCGATGAACTGACCGTTGGGCAGCCGCTTGAGAATGCCGGTCTCGACGCCGTGCTCGAGCACCGCGCGGTCGGAATGCTGCAGTCCCAGGCACAACCGGTACGTCACCACGTAGGTCACGACCGGCAGGATGATCGAGCCTATTCGGCCGATCCAGGTCATCACGTTCAGCGAGATGTCCAGCTTGAGTGCGAACAGGTCGTTCGCGCCGCTGATCAGGTTCACGATGTAGAAGGCCAGGAACGCCGCGCCCAGAGCCGTCCGCACCGGGACGTCACGGGGTCGCTGCAGCAGGTTGTGGACCACGTTGTCCTTGGTGAACGCCTTCTCTATGAACGGGTAAACGATCACCAGGATCATGAACAGGGTGGCCGCGAGAATGGACGGGAAGAAGACCGCCGGAACCATGTAGTGCCCGAACAGGTTCCGGATCTCCCAGGCGGGCCAGACGCGCACCAGCCCATCCAGGAAGCCCATGTAGAAGTCCGGTTGCACACCCGCCGACACTTGCCCGGTGTTGTAGGGCCCGAGGTTCCACACTGGGTTGATCTGGAACAGGCCGCTCATCACTGCGGTGATCCCGAAGACAACCGCGAAGAAGCCACCGCCCTTGGCTGCGAACGAGGGCAGCACCCGCAGGCCGATGACGTTGGTCTCGGTGGCCCGCGGTGCGGGGAACTGGGTGTGCTTCTGGAACCACACCAGTGCCACGTGCACCGCGATCAGGGCCAGGAAGATGCCGGGGATCAGCAGAATGTGCAGCGAGTAGAAGCGCGGGATGATGATCTCGCCTGGGTAGTCACCGCCGAACACCGCCCAGTGCATCCAGGTACCGATGACCGGGATGGACAGGACGAACGCGCTGACGGCACGCAGGCCCGTGCCCGACAGCAGGTCGTCCGGCAGCGAGTAGCCGAGGAAGCCCTCGGCCATGCCCAGGACGAGCAGCAGCACGCCGATGATCCAGTTCACCTCGCGCGGCTTGCGGAACGCGCCGGTGAAGAAGACGCGCATCATGTGCAGCATCATCGCGAAGACGAACAGCAACGCCGCCCAGTGATGGATCTGCCGGATCAGCAGGCCACCGCGGACGTCGAAGGAGATGTTCAGCGTCGAGGCGAATGCCATCGACATCGGCACGCCGCGGAGCTTCTCGTAGACCCCGGTGTAGACGGTCTCTGCCATCGAGGCGTCGAAGAACAGCGTCAGGTACACCCCGGACAGCAGCAACACGATGAACGAGTACAGCGCGGCCTCGCCGAGCATGAACGACCAGTGGCTGGGGAAGACCTTGTTCAGCGCGGTCCGCAGCGGACGCGCGCCGTGATAGCGGATGTCGGCTTCGTCCAGGGCCTTCTGCACGGCGGACGGGCCCCCAGAAGCCTTGGTGGGGGTGGTGAGGCGACTCATCCGCTTGCCTCCTTGGGCTCGGAATACCACGCGGGAAACTTGCCGTTCTCCCAGAAACCGGGACCGACTGCTTCGACGAAGTCCTTCCTTGCCACGAAGTATCCCTCCGAGTCGAGCTCGATCGGAAGCTGCGGCATTGGGCGGGTGGCGGGTCCGAAGACCGGAAACATGCCCTCGTACAGATTGAACTGGGACTGGTGGCACGGGCACAGCACACGCCCGGTCTGCTGCTCGTACAGCGACACCGGACAACCGACGTGCGTGCAGATCTTCGAGAACGCGTAGAAGTCACCGAATTGGAAACCCTGCTGGCCGTCCCGGATTCGCACCACGGAATCCGACCGCAACCGGAACAGCATGACCGCCGCGTCCGAGGCCTTCGCACCGCCCGGCACCGCGGGGAAGACCGTCATCATGGAGCCGGCCGTCATGTCCGTGGGCCTCACCGGGGTGCCGTCGATCTGCACCATCCGGACCTTGGTGCCGTCCGGTGCCGGCGCCCACGGCGTGACCCAGAGCGGGGAATCGGCCCGCTCGGCCCACGGGTTCTTGATCAGTCCGCCGAGCACAGGGACCAGTGCGGCCACCCCCACCGCACCGCCGGCCGCCAGCAGCGAGCCCATCAACATGCCGCGGCGCTTGATACCCGCCTTGTCGCCGGTGTCCAGCACCTGGGCGGCCAACGTCTGCCGATCGATCTCGTCGGACATGCCGACATGTCGCTGCTGGATGGCAACCTCGTGCGGCATGATCTTTTTCGCCAGCGAGACGACGCCAAGGCCGAACAACAGGATGGTTGCGCCGAGCGTCAGCCCGATCAGCGGCGTGTACAGCGCGTAGACCCACTGCCGATCGGAATACGCCGGCTCGTACTCGGCCGGCCAGAAGATGAACACGATGATGAAGATCAGGCCGAACAGCGCGGCCAGCAGGAACCACATCGTCACGTGCCGCTCGGCGCGCTTGTCCGCCGGAGAGCCCGGGATGTAGCGCTCGCCGTACTCGACCAACTCGACGCCGTCCAGCGCCATGCCGAGGTGGGCTTTCTCTTCCCTGGACATCTTGCTCAGTTCGTCCGCATCGGGAACCTGCAGGTTCGGGTTGCCGCTCATGCCCTGGATCCCATCCACAACGTCGCCGCCACGATCGCACCCATCCCGACCAGGAAGGCGATCAGGCCTTCCGGTGCGGGGCCGAACCCGCCTGCCGAGTAGCCGCCCGGATCGATGGTGGCCTTGTTGTTCTGGATGAAGGAGACGATCGCCTGCTTCTCCTCGGTGGTCAGTTGCCCGTCACCGAACTTCGGCATGTTCTGCGGCCCGCTGAGCATGGCCCCCCAGATCTGCCGGTCGGTGGCCTCGGTGAGTGCTGGTGCGTACTTGCCCTGGGAGAGTGCGCCGCCCTGACCGGTGAAGTTGTGGCAGGACGCGCAGTTCAGCCGGTACAGCTCGCCGCCGCGGGAGATCTCCGCGTCATCGCGCAGGTTCCCCTCCGGGATCACCGGGCCGCCACCGTTGGCCATGATGTAGGCGCTCAGCAGGTCGATCTCCTCCGGAGCGAATAGCGGCTCCTTGCGCTGGATCTGTGCACCGTTCGCGTCGGCCGGCATGCGGCCGCTGGAGACCTGGAAGTACACGGAGGCTTCGCCGACACCTACCAGTGACGGGCCGCGGCCGACGACGCCCTGCAGGTTCGATCCGTGGCAGGTGATGCACGCGTTTTCGAAGAGCGCCTTGCCTTCGGCGATCTGCTGGGCATCCACGTTCGCCGCGCCAGCGGTCTGCGCTCTCGGGGTGAAGGCCGAATAGGCGAGCCCCAGGGCGGTCAGGACGAACAACAGCGCCAGACCACCGGTGATCCGGCGTACCGCCTTGGAGCGGCGGTGACGTCTCGCCGGCCCGCTGGTGGGCGGTGTGTCGTGAGAACTCATTCGTGGACACCTCGTGCTCGGTAGCGGCGGGCGGATGCGGTGTGCCGGGAGGCTCGGTCCGCGTGGACTGCCGGTGATGCCGATCTTGTTACTACTGCCGAAAGCGGGTCAAAGGATGCTGCCGGTTGCCATCGGGAATCCACATCGGTCCGCAGTCCGGAGACTGCAGGGGCTGCGGGGCACTCCGTCATCTGATGATCGTCATCTGACGATGTAGATCGTGGTGAAGAGCCCGATCCAGACCACGTCGACGAAGTGCCAGTAGTAGGACACCACGATGGCGCTGGTGGCCTGCGCGGGGGTGAACTTGGAGACCTTTGTCTTCGCGATCAGGTAGAGGAAGGCGATCAGACCGCCGACGACGTGCAGCCCGTGGAAACCGGTGGTCAGGTAGAACACGGTGCCGTACGGCGAGGACGACAGCGTGGTCCCGTGCTCGGTGACCAGGGTGTGGTACTCGTTCGCCTGGCCGAGCACGAAGATCAGCCCGAGCACGAAGCTCAGCAGGTACCAGCGCCGCAGCGAGAAGACGTCGCCACGTTCCGCGGCGAACACTCCCCACTGACAGGTGAACGACGACGCGATCAGGACGATCGTGAAGACGGCCGCGTACCCGATGTTGAGCTCGGTGGGCTCCGGCGGCCACTCGCCATCGGTCTGCGCCCGGATCGTGAAGTAGATGCCGAACAGGCCGGCGAAGAACATCAGCTCGCTGGCGAGCCACACGACAACCCCAACGCTGACCATGTTCGGCCGGTTGAGCGTGTGGATCCGGGTGCTGAATGCAGGGGGCGCCGGCGGGCTGGTGGCTGTCGTCACAAGGGGATTATGGACTGTGCCCGGCGATCATGCGCCTGCGGGATCATCTCGGGCGGGTCGCGCCGCTCTCCCGGCCGCCGCGGGGGTCCCGCGCCCGACCGGTCGGTGGCTGGAGAATTGGCCGGTCACCGCCGGATGCGGCCGTGCGAACGGGGTTCTCGGGGTGGCTGCGAGAGGTTCGTCACCAGGCCCGTTTGCGCCCGCTGTGCCGCGAGACCAGACGCCGAAGATGCGGGCACTAGCATCGTTGCCGTCAGGGTTCGGTTCCCGGCCGACCCGTCGTGGCCGCCGCATGAGCTCCACCGCGTGCCCGGTCGTCATCGAAGGTGGGCACAGGATGGGCGATTCCCGATGAGCAATCCCGTGTTGCTGGTCTACAGCCACCGGCCGGAAGTGCGCGAGCGCATCATCACCGCGATCGGCCGCCGGCCGGCACCCGACGTCGGTCGGGTCGACTACCTCGAGTGCTCCGGTGTGCACGAGGTGATCATGGCGATCGACGCGCAGGCCGCGGACATCGTCATTCTGGACGGAGAGGCGCAACCGACCGGCGGCATCGGGATCAGCCGGCAGATCCATCAGGAGGCGGCGGTCATCCCGCCCATCGTCCTGGCGGTCCGGCGCGCGGACGACAGGTGGCTGGCCACCTGGGCCAAGGCCGACGAGGTCCTGGTCTACCCGCTGGATCCGGTGATCGCCGCGGAGACCATCGCCGGACTGCTGCGTCGGCGAGGTGGTGAGGTGGTCCGCTCTGCGGCCGATGGAACGGGCGCGCGCGGTGACCGATAGCCGATCCTGGCCGACGCTGCTCACCCGGTTGCTGGCGGGGGAGGACCTGGACGGCGCGGACACCGGCTGGGCGATGGACAAGATCATGACCGGCGAGGCGACCTCGGCCCAGGTGGCCGGTTTCGCGGTGGCCCTGCGCGCCAAGGGCGAGACGCCTGCGGAGGTCGCGGGTCTCGTCGAGAGCATGCTGGCCCGTGCCGTACGGGTGACCATCCCGCAGCGGGCGGTCGACATCGTGGGCACCGGCGGCGACCGGGCGAACACGGTCAACATCTCGACGATGGCCGCGGTCGTCGTTGCCGGCGCGGGCGCGGCCGTGGTCAAGCACGGCAACCGCGCGGCCTCGAGCATGTGCGGGGCGGCCGATCTGCTGGAAGGCCTCGGCGTGACGATCGCCCTGCCCGCCGACGCCGTTGCCCGCACCGTGCAGGACGTTGGCATCGGTTTCTGTTTCGCGCCCGTGTACCACCCGTCCTACCGCCACGCCGGCCCCACCCGCCGCGAGCTGGGCATCCCGACGGTGTTCAACTTCCTGGGCCCGCTGACGAACCCGGCCCAGCCGGCGGCCGGAGCGATCGGCTGCGGCAACGCCACGATGGCGCCGGTGATGGCGCAGGTGTTCGCCGCGCGCGGAGCCGATGTGCTGGTGTTCCGCGGCGATGACGGTCTGGACGAGCTGACCACCACCACGACGTCGACCGTCTGGGAGGTGCGGGCCGGGTCGGTCCGTGAGGTGACGGTCGACCCGACGACCTTGGGACTCGGTCGGGCCGCCGCGGCAGACCTGCGTGGAGGTGACGTCGAGGCGAACGTGGCGGTCGCCCGTGCCGTCTTCGCCGGTCAGCGCGGGCCCGTGCGGGACGCGGTGGTGCTCAACGCCGCCGCCGGGTTGGCCACCCACGCCGGCCTGTCCGGGAATCTGTCGGCCGACCTGGCCGCCGGCATCGAACGGGCCGGCGCGGCGCTGGATTCCGGTGCGGCGGCGGATGTGCTGGACCGGTGGGTTGCCGCCGGAGCGCGGTTAGCCGCTGCCGACTGACCGGTCCGTCGGGGAGTGGTGCTGCGACCCGCGGTGTTCGGGGCCGGC
>DASQFG010000424.1:0-9443 GCA_035633315.1 Nakamurella sp.
CCGGCCGTCCTGCCGTCCTGCCGTCCGTCCGTCCGTCCGTCCTGCCGTCCGTCCGTCCGTCCGTCCGTCCATCCGTCCGTCCATCCGTCCTGCCATCCGGCCATCCGTAGAGGCCTGTCCTGCAGGTCGCGCAATTGTCCCGCCCAGCAGGTCTGTCATTGCAGATCTGTCCTGCACATCGGTCCCCGCGGACCTCTGCCGGCGACCTGACCATGCCGCGCTCGCGCACGGTTGCCGAATGATCACGCAGAATGACCGCTATGCCCGACTTCGGCCCGCAGTCCCGCAGCGGTACGCGGGTGCGGCGGTGGATTGTGGTGGCCGGTGTCGCCGCCTTCGGCGCGCTGTATGCCGGTCTGGCGATCGCCTACCTGGCCAACGACTCGGCGTCGGTGGACGCGGGCGACATCGACCCCCCGGACGGCGGTGTGGCGGTGCTGGTCGCCGCCCGCGGGATCAACGCGGCAACGCCGGAGATGGACGTCGACGTGGAAGTCCTGCTGAGCGCTTCATTGCTCAACGACGACGGCAATCCCGAGGAACAGCTCACGCTCACCCTCGAACCCACCCTGGACGACGCGGACATCATCTGGCCGACGGATCGCCGGGTGCAGATCCGATCCGAAAAGGTCGGCTTCGACGGCGACATCCAGGATTGGCCCTTCGACCGGTACACCTCGCAGATCTTCGCGGTGGCCGGCGTCGGGACGGGTGCGGACTTCCGGTACGTCGATACAGCGGTCTACCTCAAGGGATCGGTGCAGGGCTGGCACCTGTCCACCGGCGACGCCGACCCCAGTGCGGGCGCGTTGCTGGGCGTCGATTTCCAGCGCTCCATCGCGATCATGCTGTTCGGGCTCTCGCTGGTGGTCGTGCTGATCACGTTGCCGGTCACCTGCTGGATCGTCGGGCTCAAGCTCTACCGGGAGGACCGGCTCTTCGAGGCCGGCTTCCTGGGCTGGATCGCGGCGATGCTGTTCGCCACCATCCCCATCCGCAACTTCTTCCCCGGCTCGCCGCCACCCGGCTCCTGGGTCGACGTGCTGGTGACCTTGTGGGTGGTGGTCGCGCTCACCGGTGCGCTGGTCATCGGCATGGCGGCATTCATCCGGCACCGACGTCCCAACCCGTCGCCGACCACCCCGAACCCGTCGCCGACCACCCCGAACCCGTCACCGACCACCCCGAACCCGTCACCGACCACGCGGGGTCCACCGCCGGGCGTCCCGGACCCGGCCCCGCCGACCTGCTGACCTGCCCACCGGCGGCGGACGGCGCAACGGACCACCAGTCGCCTATCGGCGCCGCGCCGGGTTGACCGGACCGGCCCGTCACCGCTGGTAACATGGCGTGTTGGGTTCGGCTGCAGTCCGTGGCGGCCGGCACCGTCATCCCCCCGGCACTGTCGTCCGGAGCGGGCAGAACACGGTACTGATCATTCAAGGAGCACCAGACGTGGCGTTGACCGCCGAGCAGAAGAAGGACATCCTCGCCGAGTACGGGCTGCACGAATCGGACACCGGATCCGCTGAGGCGCAGGTCGCGATGCTGACCAAGCGCATCTCCGAACTCACCGAGCACCTCAAGCAGCACAAGCACGATCACCACTCCCGCCGCGGTCTGATGGCTCTGGTCGGACGCCGCCGCCGGCTGCTCCGTTACCTGCAGACCATCGACATCAACCGCTACCGGACGCTGATCGAGCGGCTGGGTCTGCGCCGCTAGCGCCGGAACGTCAGGGGAGTGCCTCCGGGCCTTCCCTGACGTGCATCACCCGCCGCGCCCGGCGCCCACGCCGGTCGCGACACCCCACCGTCCACCCGGTCCGCCCGTCCAGCAAGTACCACCAGGTACCACCAAGCGGGCAGGCCCCGATCCCACCCCGTGCCACCGACGTGCCCGTCAGCGCATCACCCGGCGACGATCACGGCCGGTCCTCGGTAGTGGCCACCGGAACCCGAACGCCCCTCGTGCGGCGCCCGACGTTCCGACGGCTTCGATCGAAGGCCGGCTCCGCCGAGACGCAGATGTCCCGCCCGCACCGTCAGTGGCCTCCCACAACACCGATATCCGGGTTGTGCAGACAAGGAGACCCATGTCCGATCCCACCGCCACCAGCGCGACCGCTGTCCTCGACAACGGCGCGTTCGGCACCCGCACCATCCGCTTCGAGACGGGCCGGCTGGCCCAGCAGGCCGCCGGTTCGGTCGTCGCCTACCTCGACGAGGACACCGTCCTGCTGTCGGCCACCACGGCCGGCAAGCACCCCAAGGAGCAGTTCGACTTCTTCCCGCTGACCATCGACGTCGAGGAGCGGATGTACGCCGCCGGGCGCATCCCCGGTTCGTTCTTCCGCCGCGAGGGGCGCCCGTCCGAGGACGCCATCCTCACCTGCCGGCTGATCGACCGGCCGCTGCGCCCGACGTTCACCGCGGGGCTGCGCAACGAGGTCCAGGTCGTCATCACCGTGCTTGCCCTGAACCCCGACGCGCTCTACGACGTGCTGGCCATCAACGCCGCGTCCGCGTCCACCCAGATCTCCGGCCTGCCGTTCTCCGGCCCGGTCGCCGGCGTCCGCGTCGCGCTGATCACCGGCGAGTCCGGGGACAGCCAGTGGGTGGCCTTCCCGACCCACTCCCAGCTGGAGAAGGCCGTCTTCGACATGGTCGTCGCCGGCCGGATCGCCGGTGACGATGTCGCGATCATGATGGTGGAAGCTGAGGCTACTGCAGCCACCATCGATTTGGTCGCCGGCGGGGCCACCGCCCCGACCGAAGAGGTCGTCGCCGCCGGCCTGGAGGCCGCCAAGCCGTTCCTCCGGGCGCTGTGCCAGGCCCAGTCCGAACTGGCGGCCACCGCGGCCAAGCCGGTCGCGGAGTTCCCGCTGTTCCCGCCGTACCAGGGTGACGTCTACGAGGCCGTAGAAGGTGCCGCGAACGCACACAACCTGGCCGAGGCGCTGACCATCCCCGGCAAGCAGGACCGGGACAACCGCACCGACGAGATCAAGGCCGCGATCTACGACCAGCTGGCCGAGCAGTTCGCCGGACGGTCTTCGGAGATCGGCAACGCCTTCCGCTCGGTCACCAAGAAGCTGGTCCGCCAACGGGTGCTGCGCGACAAGGTTCGCATCGACGGCCGCGGGCTCACCGACATCCGCACCCTGGGTGCCGAGGTCGGCTACCTCCCGCGGGTGCACGGCAGCGCGCTGTTCGAGCGCGGCGAGACCCAGATCCTGGGCGTCACCACGCTGAACATGCTCCGGATGGAGCAGCAGCTGGACACCCTGTCGCCGGAGAACCGCAAGCGCTACATGCACAACTACAACTTCCCGCCCTACTCGACCGGTGAGACCGGCCGGGTCGGTTCGCCCAAGCGCCGGGAGATCGGTCACGGCGCGCTGGCCGAGCGGGCCCTGGTGCCCGTGCTGCCGTCCCGCGAGGAGTTCCCGTACGCCATCCGTCAGGTGTCGGAAGCGTTGGGCTCCAACGGTTCCACCTCGATGGGCTCGGTCTGCGCCGCCACGTTGAGCCTGCTGAACGCCGGCGTGCCGCTGAAGGCGCCGGTGGCCGGTATCGCGATGGGTCTGGTTTCAGACACCGTCACCGACGACCAGGGACACGAATCAGTGCAGTACGTCGCGCTGACCGACATCCTGGGCGCCGAGGACGCGTTCGGCGACATGGACTTCAAGGTCGCCGGCACCAAGTCCTTCGTCACCGCCCTGCAGCTGGACACCAAGCTGGACGGCATCCCGTCCGAGGTCCTGCGCGCGGCCCTCACCCAGGCCCGCGACGCCCGGCTCACCATCCTGGAGGTCATGGGCGAGGCGATCGACGCGCCGGACCCGATGAGTCAGTTCGCGCCGCGGATCACCACCATCAAGGTCCCGGTCGACAAGATCGGCGAGGTGATCGGGCCGAAGGGCAAGATGATCAACTCGATCACCGAGGCCACCGGCGCCGATATCGCCATCGAGGACGACGGCACCATCTTCGTCTCGGGTGCGGACGGTCAGGCTGTGCAATCAGCGATCGACACCATCAACGCGATCGCCAACCCGCAGCTGCCCAAGGTCGGCGAGCGGTTCCTGGGCACGGTGGTGAAGACGACCGCGTTCGGCGCGTTCGTCTCGCTGCTGCCCGGCCGCGACGGCCTGGTGCACATCTCCAAGCTGGGCAACGGCAAGCGGATCGCCAAGGTCGAGGACGTGGTCAGCGTCGGCGACAAGCTGCAGGTCGAGATCGCCGAGATCGACGCCCGCGGCAAGATCAGCCTGGTGCCGGTCCAGCCCGAGGCCGCCGCTTCCGCGGCAGCCGCGGCCGACGCCGTCCCGGCACAGGTCTGAGCCGTACGGATGGCTGCGCGTGCCCGGAGGACCCGTGTCCTGGAGACAGGCGCGGACGGCTCGGCGGTGACCTGCTCGGAGCTGCCCGGCGGCGTCCGGGTGGTCACCGAGAGCGTGCCGGGCGCGCGCAGCGCCTCCGTCGGTGTGTGGGTCGGGGTGGGCTCGATCGACGAGACGTCCCGGCTCGCCGGCGCCTCCCACTACCTGGAGCACCTGCTCTTCAAGGGCACCAAAACCCGTACGGGGTATGAGATCTCGGCGGCAGTCGACGCGGTCGGCGGCGAGCTGAACGCCTTCACCTCGCACGAGTACACGTGCTACTACGCACGGGTGCTGGCCGAGGAGGCCGCGACCGCGGTGTCCCTGGTCTGCGACGTGGTGCTCGACGCCACCATCGCCAGGACCGACGTGGACATCGAACGCGGGGTGATCCTGGAAGAGATCGCGATGCGCGACGACGACCCCGAGGACACCCTCGGTGACGCCTTCGCCGCCGCGTTGTTCGCCGGTCACCCGGTGGCCGCCCCGGTCATCGGGACCGTGCAGACCATCTCCGCGATGACCAGGCCGCAGGTCGCCGGGTACTACCACCGGCGGTACACCCCGGACAAGATGGTGATTGCGGTCGCCGGCGGGGTCGATCACGGCGAGGTGCTCCGCTGGGTCCGCGCGGCCTTCCGGGACCGGATCACGCCGTCGGCGACCCACGACCCGTCGGCGGTCCGGCCGGCGTCGCCGCGCACCGGCAGGGGCCGGGTCGTCACCCGACCCGGAACCCTGGTCGTCCGCAGGGACACCGAACAGGCCCACTTGTGCATCGGGGTGCCAGCCGGCAACCGCAACGATCCCCAGCGGGCCGCGTTGGCCGTGTTGTCAGCGGTGCTCGGCGGCGGGATGAGCTCGCGGCTGTTCCGCAGCATCCGTGAGGAACACGGGTTGGCCTACTCGGTGTATTCCGGGGCGTCCTCCTACGCCGACGTCGGGTCGTTCTCGGTGTATGCCGGCTGCCTGCCCGATCACCTCGGTCAGGTGGCCAAGCTCATCGGCCAGGAACTCGCGGTCGCGGGCGAATCGGGCATCACCGCGGAGGAGCTGCGCCGGGCGCAGGGGCAACTCACCGGGTCCTTGGTGTTGGCCCTGGAGGACTCCGAGTCCCGGATGAGCCGGATCGGCAAGAACATGCTGGTCCGCGCCGACTACCGGTCCGTCGACGACGAGCTGGGCGACATCAGGGCGGTCACCGCCGACCAGGTCGCGGCGCTGGCCGGACAGTTGCTGAACCGGCCGCTCACGGCGGCCGTGGTGGGCCCGTACGCTTCGACCGACGACCTTCCCGCCGAGTTCACCGAACTGACCGGCTGACGGGCTGATCCGGTCGTCAGCATCGAACCCAGGCCACCCGAGGTGGACCGGACAGAAACGGGGCAGGGGCCATGACGGACGAGGTCTTGCGGGTCGGCGTGATCGGCGCGCGCGGGCGGATGGGGTCGGAGGTCTGCCTGGCGGTGGACGCCGCGGCCGATCTGGATCTGGTGGCGGCGGTCGGGTTGGGGGACTGGCTGTTCTCGCTGGCCGACGCCGGTAGCCAGGTGGCCGTCGATTTCACCCACCCGGACGCGGTGATGGAGCACGTGCGATTCTGCGTCGACCAGCACATCCACGCCGTGGTCGGCACCTCCGGGTTGACCGAGGAGCGGCTGAACACGATCCGCGAGTGGCTGGCCGTCAAGCCGGATCTGGGCGTCATCGTGGTGCCGAACTTCGCCATCGGTGCTGTCCTGACCACCCGGTTCGCCCGACTGGCGGCCCGGTTCTTCGAATCCGCCGAGATCATCGAGATGCACCACGCGGGGAAGGCGGACGCCCCATCCGGCACCGCCTACAGCTCGGCGCAGGCGATTGCGCAGACCCGCAAGGAACTCGACCTCGGGTCTGTCCCGGACGCCACCACCCACCAGGCCGACGGTGCCCGCGGGGCCGACATCGACGGCATCCACGTGCACTCGGTGCGGCTGCCCGGTCTGGTCGCCCACCAGGAGATCATCCTGGGCAGCGCGGGGGAGACCCTGACGATCCGGCACGACTCGTTGCACCGCTCGTCCTTCATGCCCGGTGTGCTGGCGGCGATCCGCGCGGTCCCTGGCCGGCCGGGGCTGACCGTCGGCCTGGACGAGCTGCTCGGGCTCTCGGACTGACCCCGGCGTGCGGATCCGCCTCATCGTCGCGGTGCTGACCGCCGCCCTCGTCGTCTACTTCTGGCTGCTCGCCGACCGCGCGGTGGCGCTGCTGTCCTCCGGGTCGGCGGCCGGTATCGCCCTGGGGATCGGGGTGCTGCTGCTGCCCATCCTCGGCGTCGTGCTGCTCGTGTTCGAACTCCGGTTCGGTTGGCAGACCCAGACTCTGGGCCGTCGGCTGGCCGCCACCGGCGGGCTCCCCGACGATTCCGAGCTTCCTCGACGGCCATCCGGCCGGGTGGACCGGGACGCCGCGGACGCTCATTTCGAGGTCATCCGGGCACAGGTGGAGGCCGCGCCCGAGGACTGGCGGGGCTGGTACCGGCTGGCGCACGCCTACGACCTGGCGGGTGACCGGAAGCGGGCCAGGGAGGCCATGCGGCAGGCCATCGAGCTGGCGAGGCACGAGGCAGCCTGATCATCCCGGCGGCGTCGAACGCGGCGTGAACGGCCAGGTGGTCAGCACCACTCAGAGTCGGAACGCCGCGCTACACCGCCACCAGGTCGATGCTTCCGGAGTACCTGATCTCCACCAGCTCGCCCGTGCCGGTGTCGAAGGCCCGGGCAGCTCCATCGGCGGTCCAGCCGGCGACGGCCGCGAATCGGCGACTGGCCCGATCCGTCTCCGGCAGCCACCAACGCCCGGAGGTCGCGCCCACCAGGCGCAGCGCATCGGCAGCACCGGCCAGCAGCCGGCCGCCGTGCCCGCGCCGTCCCCACCGCGGGACCACGTAGATCAACTCGATCTCGCCGGCCAGCTCACCGTCGGGTTCGGCGGCGACCGCCGCGAAGCCGACCGGTTCGGATCCTTCGGTGGCCAGCAGCACCGCGCCGCCCTGGCTCAGCCGCGCCTCCCACGACGCCGCGTGCGCCACCGGGTCGGCCAGCACCACCTCCGACGGAAGCACGTCGGAGAATGCCTGCTGCCACACCTGCAATTGGAGTCCGGCGATCGTCGCCGCGTCACCCGCGTCCGCGCGGCGCACTCGGCTCTCGGCCACTGGACTCCCTTGGCTGTCTCGCAGACCGTCTCGCCGACCGACTCTCGGGACAGGCTCGCGGACCCGTTGTCGGTCCCTGGTGGCAGCATGCCCGGTGTGCCAGTGTCCACCACCATCTCCTCCGTCGGTGCCGGCGGCCCACAAAGCGCCGCCCTGACCGCGTCCGGTCGGTCAGTAGGGTCGCCACCGAGCCCCGAACTCACCCCCGGCCAGGCCCGCCGCATCGCCATCTCGGCGCAACAACTGGGCGCGCCGCCGCGCGCCAGCGATGCCCCGTCGATCAACCGCGGACACCTGATGCGGCTGGTGCGATCGATCGGCCTGCTGCAGATCGACTCGGTGAACGTGCTGGCCAGGGCGCACCTGCTGCCGATCTTCAGCCGGCTCGGTCCGTATCCGGTGAGCGTGTTGGACGGCGCGGCCTGGCCGCGGTCATCCCGCGACCGCCTTCTGGTCGAGGCCTGGGCGCATGTCGCGTCGCTCATCCCATTGCCGGTGCAACCGTTGGTCCGCTGGCGGGAGCAGCATTTCGCGACCGAGCCGTGGGGCCGGGTGGACACCCTGCGCCGCAACCATCCCGGGTTCCTGGACACCGTGCTGGCGGTCATCGCCGACCAGGGCCCGAGCTCCGCGGGGGACATCGAGAAGGCGCTGGAGGCGCCCGGCCGGGAAACGTCGGGGTGGTGGGAATGGTCGATCACCAAGACGGCCTGCGAGTACCTCTTCGCCGTCGGTGCGATCGGAGTGGCCTACCGGCGCGGTTTCGAGCGCCGTTACGACCTCATCGAGCGGGTGCTGCCG
This sequence comes from Nakamurella sp., assembly GCA_035633315.1. GTDB lineage: Bacteria > Actinomycetota > Actinomycetes > Mycobacteriales > Nakamurellaceae > Nakamurella. Next base: position 8,385 of record DASQFG010000424.1, read on the forward strand.
CCGGAAATCCTGGCCACCCCCACGCCGGCCGTATCGGACGCGAAACGCGCGCTGCTGGCGCTGGCGGCGCGGTCGCACGGCATCGGGACGGTCGCGGACCTGGCCGACTACTACCGGGTGTCCGTGCGCAGCGCGCGGACCGCGCTCGCCGAACTCGTCGAGGACGGTGAGGTCACTCAGGTCAGGGTGCGCGGCTGGAAGGAACCGGCATTCCTGCACAAGGACGCGCGGATCCCGCGACGGGTCAACGGGTCCGCATTGCTGTGCCCGTTCGACCCGCTGATCTGGGCCAGGGAACGTACTGAGCGGCTGTTCGGCACCCGCTACCGGATCGAGATCTACGTTCCCGCCGCGCAACGCCAGTACGGGTACTACGTGCTGCCATTGCTGGTCGGCGAACGGATCGTGGGGCGCTTCGACCTGAAGGCCGATCGGGCGACGGGGCGATTGCTGGTGCAGGCGTCCTGGTCGGAACAGGGCTCGGGCCTTTCATCCGAACAGGATTCGGAACGGCAACCAGGCCCGGCGGCGGCGGCCGACGCCGCTGCGGTCGAACTGGCCAGGATGGCCGGGTGGCTCGGTCTGGGGGAGACGGTGATACTGCCCCGCGGCGACCTGTGGCGCACGCTGGCCGCCCGACCGGGCATGCGGCTCGGATCGGCTGGCGAGGCCAGGGCCGCCGAAGCCGGGGCGGCCGAACTGGAGCGGGACAACCGGTAACCTGCCCGGGTGACTCCTCTGCCCGCGTCGGTGGCCGCCGGTCATCCGGCGACCGCCACCGTCGGGCGCGACGTCCTGGCCCGCGGCGGTTCGGCCGCGGACGCGGTGGCCGCGATGATCCTCGTGGGCTGCGTGGCCGAGACGCTGTTCACCGGGCTGGGCGGCGGCGGCTTCGCCACCGTGTACCACGCGCGCACCAAGAGCGTGCACTGCCTGGACTTCTTCGTCGCGGTGCCCGGTCTTGACGGCACGGTGCCGGCAGCGCCGCGGGCGATCCAGGTCAGTTTCGGTGACGTCGAGGTGCCCTACTCGGTCGGCGGCCCCAGCGTCGCGGTACCC
>DASQFG010000425.1:0-14791 GCA_035633315.1 Nakamurella sp.
CCGACCGGGTCCTGGATGTTCTGCGCCGCTCCGTCCCGCCGAACGTCCGCCCGGCCGTCCTCCGCGGTCTCGGCCAGGGCGTGCCTGGCCGGACCGGCGCGCGGTCCGGCGGAGGTTCCACCCCGGGATCGGGCCGGTAAGCCGAGTGTTCGCCGGGACCGCCCGCCGTCCACGACCAGCACCACGACGATCCCTGCCGCCAGCACGACGAGGATACCGAGCACGATCGGCCACCACTGCTGCACGTCGTCGGTTCCCGAGGCGGACCTGGTCCCGGCCAGGCGGACTTGGGTGGGATCGCCGGCGAGGTACTCGACGGCCAACTGCTGCCTGTCGGAGTACCCGCAGCCGTCGATGACGGCCCTGGCCTGGCCGCCGGAGGCCGGGAACAGGTCGACGACGGTGCCTGTCCCGTGGTCGGCGCAGGACGGCGATGAGACCACGAAAGCCGCAGCGGCGACCGGATTCTGGTCGATCGGATCGGATTGGGTGCGCAGCGACCACCACCAAGAACCGGTCACGACGCCGGCCAGGAGCAGAACACCAAGCGCCACCGCCCGGATCGGGATCTGCTTGCGCCCGACCACCGCGCCGTGCTTCCCCATCCCTGGATCATGACACACGGGAGTTACAGTGCCGTCTCCTTTCGTGTGTCGTCCCCCGAACGAGCCGCCTGCCGCGGCGGAGTTGTCGAAGCGACGGTCGCGACGGGTCGCCCAGGGCGGCGACAGCGACGGTCGCGGGTCGGCGCCGCGAGTGGGTCAGCCGTCGAAGCCGAGCTTGCGCAGCTGCTTGGGATCGCGCTGCCAATCCTTGGCGACGGCGACGTGCAGGTGCAGGTAGACCCTGGTCCCGAGCAGCTGCTCGATCTGCAGTCGCGCCCGCCGGCCGACGTCGGACAGGCGAGAACCCTTGTGCCCCAGCACGATTGGTTTCTGCGATGACCTTTCTACGAAGATCGTGACGTACACGTCGGTGAGCGGTGCGGGCTTTGTGGCGGCCTGCCCCGTCTGCTCGGCACGGGCGGAATCGGCATCGGGTTCGCGGGGCGCCATCTCGGTGACCAGCGCGGCCAACGAGTGCGGCAGCTCCTCGCGGACCCCGTCCAGCGCGGCCTCACGCACCAGTTCGGCGATGCGGGTTTCCAGTGGCTCGTCGGTGGTCTCGGCGTCGGGGTAGAGCCGGCTCCCGACGGGCAGGTGGGTGATCAACACGTCGGTCAGCACGTCGACCTGGTCGCCGGCCAGTGCGGACACCGGCACGATGTCCGCGAAATGGGTCAGCTGCGACATCGCGACCAGCTGCGCGGCGAGCCGGCCCCGGCTGGTCCGGTCCGTCTTGGTCACGATGCCGACCACCGGCACGCCGTGCGCCTGTTCGGCGATCTCCGCGGCGATGCGCCGGTCGCCGGGCCCGATCTTCTCGTCGGCGGGGATGCAGAACCCGACCACGTCGACGTCGGACCACACCGAGCGGACCAGGTCGCCGAGCCGTTGGCCGAGCAACGTGCGCGGCCGGTGCATGCCGGGCGTGTCGACGATGATCAGCTGCGCATCCGGGCGGGTGATGATCCCGCGGACCGCCCGGCGGGTGGTTTGCGGTTTGTCGGACGTGATCGCGATCTTTTCCCCGACGATCGCGTTGAGCAGGGTGGACTTGCCGGCATTGGGACGCCCGACGAAACAGGCGAATCCCGCGCGGTGGCCCGACGCGTCAGCGCCACCGTGACCTCCGGGAGTGCCTACGGCGGCCGCGGCCTCGGCGGCTTCGGTCATCGGAGGGGCATCGGAGGGGCATCGGAACGGCGATCGGAATGGCGATCGAGATGTCGAACGGACTGGATTATCCCCGCGGGCGTGTTCATCGGTCCCCGGTGGGATGGGTGCGCAGCCGCACGTCACCGTCCGGTCCGGCCAGGATCAGCACCGGCGTCCCGAGGTCGGCGGCGACCGCGCGGGACGCCGCATCGATGTCGGAGAACTGGCCGACCACTACCGCCGCCTCCAACCCCTGCGCCCCGGACGCCACCGCAGTCGCGACCGCTGCCTGCAGGGCGGTCAGGGTCAAAGACGGCAGCGCCACCGTCGCAGCCGCGTAGGTGCGGCCGTCGTCATCGCGGACCGCCGCGCCCTCGGCGGCGCCGGCGCGGCCCCGTGCCCCGCGAGCCAGGGTGACGAGCTTGGCGTCCTCCGGGGCCAGCTCGGCGCTACTCGACACGAAGACCGACCGACGTCCGGACCCGAGGTGACCGGCGGACCCGGGGGTGACCGGCGGAGCCGGTCATCGGACGTGGTCCCGTTCCGTGCGGGGGCTGGTCCGGTTCACGGCGCTGCCGACCTCGGGCCCGGCGGGCGCCGATGCGCCGTTGCGGTGCGATCGTTCCGACTTCGCCGGCCTGCCCGCGGTGCCACGGTCCCGGCTCTGCGCGGCCCGCTCGTCGACCCGGAATTCGTGCCCACCGGTGCGTTCCGCGGGGCGCTCCACGGCCGCGTCGCTGCCCTCGGACTCGTCGTTCTCGGAGGCCAACCGGCGGACCAGTACGGTCTGCACACGCGGCCGTCCCCGCCGATCCTCGCCGTATTCGCCGAGCAGGTGCAGCCCTTGGATGGTCGCCTCGGAGCCGGGCAGCGGCACCCTGCCGAGCAGTTGGGCCAGTAGGCCACCGACGGTTTCCACGTCTTCGTCGGGCAGCTCGACATCGAAGACCTCGCCGAGGTCCTCGACCGGCAGCCGCGCCGACACTCGGACAAGTCCGTCGTCGAGTGGCTCGATCGGTGCCTGGGTGTCCAGGTCGTACTCGTCGGTGATCTCGCCGACGATCTCCTCCAGCACATCCTCGATGGTCACGATGCCCGCCGTGCCGCCGTACTCGTCCACCACGACCGCGAAGTGATTGCGGTCGCGCTGCATCTCCCGCAGCAACGCATCGACGTTCTTGGACTCCGGGACGAACACCGGTTGTCGCATGACCTCACCCAGCATCGGCCCGCGTTCGTTGGGCTCCAGCGCCAGCGCCCTGGCGATTAGGTCCTTGACATACACCACGCCCAGCACGTCGTCGACGTCCTCGCCGATCACCGGGATGCGGGACAGGCCCGAGCGGGTGGCCAGGTGCAGGGCCTGCCGGATGGTCTTGCTCTCCTCGATCCAGACCACCTCGGTGCGCGGCACCATCACCTCGCGGACGATCGTGTCGCCCAGGTCGAAGACGCTCTGCAGCATCTCCCGCTCGGTCTCCTCCACCACGCCGCGGCTGCCGGCGATGTCGACCAGCTCGCGCAGCTCGATGTCCGAGGAGAACGGGCCCTCGCGGAACCCGCGGCCCGGGGTGATCGCGTTGCCGATCAGGATCAGCAGCGACGTGATCGGCGACAGTACCCGGGTCAGCGCCCGGGTCGGTCGGGAGGCGGCCAGCCCCACCGAGTACGGGTGCTGACGGCCGAGGGTGCGCGGCAAAACCCCGATGCCGACGTAACAGACGATGAGCATGACGAGCGCAACCGTCAGGCCGACCCAGAACACGAAACCCCAGGTGCCGAATGCGACGGCGGCGACGATGACGGTGGCGGTCAGCTCCGCCCCGACCCGGAGCAACAGCAGCAGATTGGTGTAACGGGGCCGGTCCTCGGTGATGGCGAGCAGCGCCGCCGACCCGGGCCGGCCCTCGCGCTCGAGCTCCTCCACCCTGGCCGGAGACACCATGGTGATCGCCGCGTCCGCCGCCGCGAACAGGCCGGCGATGGGCACCAGGGCGCCCGCCAGGACGAGCAGCAGGACATCAAGACCGTCCACGGCGGGCGTCAGCCCCGACCGCTCGGTTCGCCAGGCTCGCCGGCTCCACCGGCCGAGTGCAGGCCGACGACGTCCAGCACGGCAGCGTCGACCTCGGCCATCCGGGCCCGTCGGGCACCGGCCAACCGCTGGTCACGCCAGCTGTCCAGCAGTTCGTTCTGCAGTCGGAACATCTCGCGCTCCTGCGCCGGCTCGGCATGGTCGTAACCGAGCAGGTGCAGCACACCGTGCGCCGTCAGCAGGTGCAGTTCGTCGTCGAGGCTGTGACCGGCTTGGGTGGCCTGCCGGCCGGCCACCGCCGGGCACAACACCACATCGCCGAGCAGTGCGGGGCCTGGACCCGCCTCGTCCGGGCGGCGCGCGGTGTCGAGCTCGTCCATCGGGAAGCTCATCACGTCGGTCGGCCCCGGCTCGTCCATCCACTTCACGTGCAGCTCGGTCATCGCATCGACGTCCATCAGCAGCACCGACAACTCGGCGAGCGGGTTGATCCCGAGCCGGTCGAGGACGTAGCGGGCCACCGACACCAGGGCGATCTCGTCGACGCCCACCCCGGACTCGTTCGCGACCTCGATGCTCATCGGGCGTTGTCCCCGCCCGAGCGGCCGTGCCCGCCGTGACCCGACGATCCCCGGCCGAGCCGCCGTTCCTGGCGGTCCGGCGCGGGCGCGGAGTTGGTGGCATCCCACCGGGCGTAGGCGTCCACGATGTGCGCGACCAACCGATGGCGGACCACGTCGGTCGAGGTGAGCAGGGAGAAGAAGACGTCGTCGACGTCGGTGAGGATCTCCCGGACGACCTGCAGACCCGAGCGCTGCCCGCCGGGCAGGTCGACCTGGGTGACGTCACCGGTGACCACGATCTTCGACCCGAAGCCGAGCCTGGTCAGGAACATCTTCATCTGCTCGGGCGTGGTGTTCTGCGCCTCGTCCAGGATGATGAACGCGTCGTTGAGGGTGCGTCCGCGCATGTAGGCCAGCGGCGCGACCTCGATCGTCCCGGCGGCCATCAGCCGCGGGATCGACTCGGGGTCGAGCATGTCGTGCAGCGCGTCGTACAGCGGCCGGAGGTACGGATCGATCTTGTCCGAAAGGGTGCCCGGCAGGAATCCCAGCCGCTCCCCTGCCTCCACCGCCGGACGGGTCAGGATGATCCGGTTGACCTGCTTGGCCTGCAGCGCCTGGACTGCCTTGGCCATCGCCAAGTAGGTCTTTCCGGTGCCCGCCGGCCCGATGCCGAAGACGATGGTGTGCTCATCGATGGCGTCGACGTAGCGCTTCTGATTCAGCGTCTTCGGCCGGATGGTGCGCCCGCGACGGGAGATGATGTTCAGCCCGAGCACCTGCGACGGGGAGTCGGCGGCCCCCGGCGCCGGGTCGGTCAGCATGCCGATGGTGCGCCGCACGGCGTCCGGGGTGATCACCGACCCCGACTCCTGCAGCGCGAGGAGCTCGCGGATCGTCCGCTCGGCGAACGCGACCTCGCCGGCACTACCGCGCAGCGTGACCCGGTTGCCGCGGACGTGGATGTCGGCGGCCAGGTTGTCCTCGAGCAGGCGCAGCAGGGAATCGCGGGACCCAAGGAGCCCCACCATCTGCCGTTCGTCGTTGACCACGAGGGTGGATTCGGCGGTCGGCCGATCGGACGGTGTTGCTGCCGATGACGTGAGGGCCGTGGTTGTTGTGGATATCGCGGTGCCGCCGGCACCGCGAGAGGCGGCATGGTCGGTGGCAGAACCCGATGGGCCGCCTGTCGGGAGGTCGCTGCGAGCGGCGGCCGAGGAGGAATCCGGCACCTGGTGCACTGCCTACTTTCACTGGTCTGGATCGCTGATCACGATCGGGGTCTGGCCCGTCGTGCTGAATTCATGCAGTTCCGATGACGCAGGTTCGATGACAGGCGGGCGCACGCCGGTCACTACCCGTCGATTCTACCGTCGGAGGCTCCGGTCGAGACCAGCCGATTGATCTTTGGCCCTTGATTTCCCGGGGTTCGCCCGCCGCGAACGGTCTTCAGACCGCCACGAGCACGTCGGTGTGCGCGAAATCGGTGCCCTTGAACAGCAATGGCTCAGCGGTCTGTATGGCCAGGGCGTAGGAGAAACAGTCGCCGAAATTCAACCGGGCCGGATGGCCGGAGCCGCGGCCGAATTCCTTGTACGCCCGGCGGGCGATGCGAGCCTGGGTGACGGACACGGGCTCGATGATCACCCCAAGCAGAGTCAGCAATTCGTCGAGCTCGCGCGACAGAACGGGATCGTCGCGCCCGTCCAGCACGATTCCGGCCTCGAGGTAGCCCGCTGCGGACAGGCGTACCGAAGCGCTGCTCCTGCAGGCCTGCAGGAAGACCTTCCGCTCGTCCTCCCCTGCGATCATGGCGACGATCGCGGAGGGATCAATCACCACGCGGAAGACCTGTGACCTCGTCGAAGAGGGCTGCTGCCGGGTCGTCGGCAAGTGGCCCCAGTCGCCGGGCCATATCGTCCAGCAGCCGATTGAGCTCCGCCGTACGCGAGGCCTCCGACAGCTTCTGGTGCCTGCTCATTCGATCCAGCTTCTCCTCCAGGGCGCTCTCGATGACACTGGTCATCGAGGCGCCTGTCGCGTCGGCGAGTTGCCTGGCCAGGTCGTAGACCCGCTCGTTCTTGATGTTCAGCGACGGCACGGCACGTTGCTCCCTCCGCGGGGCCTCTCCTCGGTGACTTCCGAGGATTCTACCCTGACGCCGCGCTTTCTACCGTGAGCGTTCAGCCCGGCGGCCAGCCGAACCGCCGCCCGCCCAGCAGGTGCAGGTGGGCATGAGAGATGACCTGGCCGCCCCGGAGGCCGGTGTTGAACACCAGTCGGTAGCCGACCGCAATGCCCTCCGCCTCAGCCAAGGACCCCGCCGTGACGATCAGCGCGGCCAGTCCCTGCGGGTCGTCGGTGGCCATCTCCGCGGCGTTGCCGTAGTGCGTGGTCGGCACCAGCAGGATGTGCGTGGGCGCCTGCGGATCGATGTCGCGGAACGCCACCACGTGGTCGTCACGGTGCACCTCGTCCGCCGGGGTCTCCCCGGCGACGATCTTGCAGAACAAGCAGTCATCACGGCGATAAGGCATAACGGTCAACCTACTGCGCTCGGGTCGATCCGCCGTAGGAGGTGACGCAACCGCCACCGGCCGGCGGCGCGGCCCTGACCGGCTCTGCTGTGGTGTCCGTCCTGCGTAACATGCATGCATGACCAACCTCCAGCTGCGCGATGTTCCAGCGGACTTGGCGGTGCGTGCTCGCTCCCGCGCGTCGAAGTTGGAGATGTCCCTGTCGACGTACTTGCGGACCCTGTTGGAGGCGGACATCGCCGCTCACGCCTGGGACGACTGGGCGCTGGCTCACCGACCTGCGGGTGACGAGAAATCGACCGGTCACGGCGATCGGGTGCGCGCCGATGCCGTCGACGCTGATGCGATCGATGTCCTCCGCGAGATCCGTGCGGCCCGGTCTGAGCGAGCGGAAACGATCGAGCAGGCCGTAGAGCCGTGACGGCGCTGGTCATCGATGCCTCCAGCGCCGTCCATCACCTGTGCGGCGACCCGGCGGAGCTGGCGCGTCACGCCCGTTCCTACGAGCAGGTCATCGTCCCGTCGATTTTCGACTACGAGGTGGCCAATGCCGCGCTGCGGTTGGGCCGGCGATCCCTGATCAGCGCCGACAGGGCCGACCGCATGATCCGGGCGCTCGTCGATCTACCGGCATCGCGGGTGCCCACCCACGGTCCGCTGTTGCTGGCGGCATTGGCGTTGACCGACAGGCTGACGCTGGCGGATGCCGTCTACCTCGCGTTGGCACTGGATCGCGGAGCCGATCTGCTGACGATCGATCGAGCGCTCGCTGACGTCGGTGAAATCGTTGGAATCCAGGTGATCTCTGGATGATCACGACCGAACGATCGGTTGGTCACACCATCCGCAGCAACTGATCCCGGCAGACCTCCCACGCCGGGTCGCCGGGGTCGATGAGCTCGAAGTGGCCGACTCCGGGCAGCACGATCAGCCTCGCCGGGTCACCCGCCATCCGCGCGGCCTCGACGTACCGCTCCGACTGCGACAGCGGGACGGTGTCGTCGGCGTCGCCGTGCACGCAGACCACCCTGGCGCCGTCACCGACGCTTGCCAGCGGGGACGCGTGGTGGTAGCGCTGCGGGAGCGAGCGCGGCTCGCCTTCCATCAGCGCGACGACGGCGCCGTCACCGAGCCGCTCGGCGGCCGCGCCCACCAGATCCAGCAGGCCGGCCTGGGTCACTGCGCCGACCACCGGCACGTGCAACTCACCGGGCCCGACAGAGCCTGCCGTGCCGGCGCGCAGGGATCCGCGATGGGCGAGCCAGGCCGCGAGCTGGCCGCCGGCGGAATGGCCGACGGCGGCCACCCGGTCCAGCAGCAACGTTCCCTCGGCCACATACTGCCCCTGGACCGCCAGGGAATCCACCGCGCGCGCCACGTCAGCCAGGGTGGTCGGCCAGCCACCGCCCTCGCCCATCCGGCGGTATTCGATCACCGCGGCGCCGACGCCGAACCGGGTCAGATCCCGGCCGATGGGTTCGGCCAGCTCTGCGCCGTACGCGGACCGCCAGTAGCCGCCGTGGATCACCACCGCGACCGGGATGTGCGCACCGCCGGGCAGGATCAGCCGGACGGTCTGGCTGGGGTGCGGGCCGTAGGCGTACCGGTGGGTGCTGATCTTCATGTTCGGCTCCCGTCCGGTCCGGCCCAGCGGCCGGTCAGCACCCCGAGCGCACCGAGCGCGACGGCACCGGCGGTCGACGTCCGGAGCACTTCCGGTCCGAGCCGGACCTGCACGGCGCCGGCCTCCCGGAACTCGCGCAGCTCGTCATCGGAGATGCCACCTTCGGGCCCCACCACCAGCAGCAACTCGCCCTCGGCCGGCAGGGTGACTGAGGTCAGCGGCCTGTCCGCCGCTTCGTGCAGCAACGCCGCGCCGGCCGCGCGGCGGATGCGCGCCGCGACGGCCGCTGTCGACGCCAGATCGTGGATCACCGGCAGGTAACTCCGTCTCGACTGCTTGGCCGCTTCCCGCGCGGCATTCTGCCAGCGGGCATGGCCGCGGTCAGCGCGGTCGGCGGTCCAGCGGGCCACGCACCGGCTCGCCGACCATGGCACGATCTCGTCCACCCCGGCCTCGGTGGCCAGTTCGACGGCCAACTCGCCACGATCGCCCTTCGGCAGCGCCTGCACCAGAGTGACCCGGACCGCGGGCCGCTCGATCATCTCGGCGGCGCCCAGCTGAACGGTCAACTCGCCGCGCCCGACGTCCATCACGGTTCCCGCGGCCCGAAGGCCGCCACCGTCGGTGAGGACCAGGGTTTCGCCGACGCGAAGCCGGCGGACCGAGGCCGCGTGCCGCCCCTCGGGTCCGGTCAGCCGGAACTCCCCTGCCGCCGGCACCGCCTCCACCAGGAAGAACGGGCCGTCCGTCACCGCGACTTCCCGGCTGGACCGATCAGCTGAGCCACGACCACGGCGACGACCACGCTCTCGGCTGCGGGCGAACGCGGCGCGCGGAGGTCGCCGATCACCGCCCGGCGAACGAGTCGCGCAGCCGGGAGAAGAACCCGCCGTGCGCCCTGGAAGCCAGCTCCGGCTGCTCCTCGCCGCGCAGCGTTGCGAGCTCGCGGAGCACCTCCGCCTGGCGCGCGTCGACCCTGGTCGGTGTCACGACCTCGACGTGGATGTGCAGGTTGCCGACCCCGGAACCGCGCAGCCGGGGCATGCCCTGGCCACGCATGATGATCACCGTGCCGGATTGGGTACCCGGCTGGATGTCCAGGTCCTCGACGGACTGCAGGGTGTGCAGCGCCATCGACGTGCCCAACGCGGCCGCCGTCATCGGCACGTGCACGGTGCAGTGCAGGTCGATGCCGTCGCGGGTGAACCGCTCGTGCTGCAACTCCTGGACCTCGACGTACAGGTCGCCAGGAGATCCGCCGCCGGGGCCGACCTCGCCCTGGCCGGCCAGCCGCACCCGGATGCCGTCGCCCACGCCAGCCGGGATGTTGGCCCGCACCGTCCGGCGCGCGCGCACCCGGCCATCGCCGTTGCACTGCCGGCAGGGGTCCGGGATGACCTCGCCGTAGCCACGGCACACCGGGCACGGCCGGGACGTCACGACCTGGCCGAGCAGCGAGCGCTGCACCTGCTGGATCTCGCCGGCGCCCTTGCAGGTGTCGCAGGTCATCGGGGTGGTGCCGGGTGCGGCGCCCGAACCCTGGCAGACCGAACACAGCGTCGCGGTGTCCACCGCCAGGTCCTTCGCGACTCCGGTGGCACATTCCTCCAGCGTCAATTCGATCGGGATGAGGGCGTCGTCGCCCTGCCGGACCCGGGACCGCGGCCCGCGCGAGCGCGCTGCGCCGCCACCGAAGAAGGCGTCCATGATGTCGCCGAGTCCCATGCCGCCGAACGGATCACCCATCCCGCCCGCGCCGGGACCGGCGCCGCCGCCGGACGACAGCGGGTCCCCGCCGAGGTCGACCACCTGCCGCTTGGCCGGGTCGGAGAGCACCTCGTAGGCCGCCGTGACCTCCTTGAACCGCTGCTGGGCAGCCGGATCGGGGTTCACGTCGGGATGCAGCTCCCGCGCCAGTTTGCGGTACGCCCGCTTGATCTCATCCGCCGATGCGCCCTTGGGCACGCCCAGCAGGCCGTAGTAATCCCGTGCCACGCTTTGCACCAGTCGCCTTCCCGCGGACGCCGGTCCGCACCTTGCCCTGGCATCCGCCGCGCGGATGCCGCCCTTCGTTCTTTGTGTCCCTCTGTCGTTCTGGGTCGTCCTGCGTCTTCCTGAGGCGGCCTGCGTCGCCCATGGTTAGCGCTGTCGGTGTGCCCGGCCCGACCGGCCCGGATCACCGGCCCGCGACGATCTCTCCGACGTACCGGGCAACGGCGCGGACCGCGGCCATCGTCCCGGGGTAGTCCATCCGGGTCGGACCGACGACCGCCAGGCCGCCCATCAATGTGCTCCCGCTGCCGTACCCGGCGGACACCAGCGCCGAGGTGGACAGGTTCACGTCCGCGTTCTCCATGCCGATGGACACCATCACGGCATCCGGGGCTTCCAGCGCGGCCAGCAACTTCAGCAGCGTCACCTGCTCGTCCAGCGCCTCCAGCACGCCGCGCAGGCTGGCCGGTTGGTCGGCCCAGGCGCCGGTCGCGTGCGAGGTCCCGGACAGCACGAGACGCTCCTCCGGGTGCTCGACCAGCGCGTCCAGCAGCACGCTGACCGAGGGCACCACAACGTGCCGGACGGCGGGGTCGGCGAGAGCGGCCAGGTTCGTCACCGCGGACGCGGCATCGGCAAGTCGGCGTCCGGCGACCTGCGCGGCCAGCAACGAGCGCAGCGTCGACAGCGCGTCGTCGGTGACGTCGGCGTCCAGCTCGACCAGCCGTTGCTCGACCCTGCCGGTGTCGGTGATGACCACCAGGAGCAGCCGGCGCGAGTCCAGCGCGACGGCCTCCACGTGCCGTACCAGCGAACGGGCCAGCGTCGGGTACTGCACGACGGCGACCTGCCTGGTCAGCTGGGCGAGCAGCCGCACCGATCGGCGCAGCACGTCGTCCAGGTCGACGGCCTCGGACAGGAATGACTGGATGGCCCGTCGCTCGCCTGCCGACAGCGGCTTGACCTGCGACAACCTGTCGACGAAGAGCCGGTAGCCCTTGTCGGTGGGGATGCGTCCCGCGGAGGTGTGCGGTTGGGCGATGTAGCCCTCGTCCTCCAGCACGGCCATGTCGTTGCGGATGGTCGCCGGCGAGACCCCGAGTTGGTGACGTTCCACCAGCGATTTCGAGCCCACCGGTTCCCGGGTGGCCACGTAGTCGGAGACGATCGCGCGGAGAACCTCGAACCGCCTGTCGTCCGCCGTCATGATCACCTCCCGGGTTGCCGACCGTCCCATGCTTGCGGGGACGGCGGGATCGCTGTATCAGCGGCTGGCACTCCGGCCGCCGCTGTGCCAAGTGTAATGGCCGGGACAGGCCGCGGCCGCGACCCGGCTTCCCGCGGATCCACGGCCGCCGCCGGTTGGCGATCGCCTCGCAACCGTGGGTGCATCAAGCGGCTGACCCCCGCGGGACGCAGCGCGGTCGGTCGACCGCCGGTTACTCTGTGATCCAGCTGCCGACGGAGGCCCTGTGTGATCGAGCGAGTGACCCAGCGATGATCTTCAAGGATGTTCGCGATGGGCGGCCGTACCCCGATCACGGCCTGGCGATGCGCGACTGGGCACGCATTCCACCCCGGCAGATCCGGATGGACGAGCTCGTCACCACCAAGCGCGAGCTGCGGCTGGACACCCTGCTGGACGAGGACTCCACGTTCTACGGCGACCTGTTCCCGCACGCAGTGAGGTGGCAGGGCGAGATCTATCTCGAGGACGGCCTGCACCGCGCGCTGCGCGCCGCCCTGCAACAACGAACCTCGATACACGTGCGGATCCTGAACCTGGACGCTGCTTCGGCCGGGCAGCCAAGTGCATCGGGCGGTGCGCCTGCGAAAACCGATCAGCTTCCGCGGGTCGGGCCGCCCGCCCGGCGCCCGCCGGTGGTCTCCCCGCGCTGAAGCTCGACCTGAGTCGCGGGGTGGCTGGGCTCCCGGATCGGGCTATTCGGCCAGCCGCAGCGCCAGCCCGTCGGCCAGCAGCCTGCCAGTCACTGTCAGCACCGCCCGCCCCGCCACCAACTGGTCCGGCTCGAGCAGTCCCTGGTCCACCGCATCGGTTGCGTGTGCTCGGCCGGAGGCGGACAGCAGTTCGGCCGGAAGGCCGTCGGACCGTCGCAGCCGCAACAGGATGTCCTCCAATCGGCGCTGCGCAGGATCGAGCACCTCGCGCGCGTGGCCGGGCGATCGGCCCGCCGCCATCGCGCCCGCGTAAGCGGCCGGGTGCTTGACGTTCCACCAGCGCACCCCGCCGACGTGCGAGTGCGCGCCCGGTCCGATCCCCCACCAATCGCCGCCCGTCCAGTACGCCAGGTTGTGCCGGCACCGAGCGGCGTCGTTCGCCGCCCAGTTGGACACCTCGTACCACTGCAGGCCGGCGCCGGTCAGCTCGTTCTCGGCAAGCAGGTACCGGTCGGCCAGCACGTCATCGTCGGTCATCGGCAGCGCACCGGAACGGACCTGGCGGGCCAACCGAGTACCGGGCTCGACGATCAGTGAATAGGCGGAAACGTGATCGGCGCCGCTGGCCGCGGCCGCCCGCAGGGAGGCGACGAACTCATCGTCGGTCTCGCCCGGGGTGCCGTAGATCAGGTCGAGGTTGACGTGCTCGAAGCCCGCGTGCCGTGCCCAGCGGACGACATCCAGGGCTCGCCCCGGGCTGTGCGCGCGTTCGAGGACCCGCAGCACGGTCGGCGAGGTCGACTGCAGACCCAGCGAGAGCCGGGTGAAGCCGGCCGCCCGGAGCTCGGCCAGCAGCCGCGGATCGGTGGACTCCGGGTTGGCCTCTGTCGTCACCTCCGCGTCCGGGTGCACCCCGATCAGGTCCCTGACGGCGGCGAGCAGGGTGGTCAGCGGGCCGGCGCCCACCAACGAGGGCGTGCCGCCGCCGACGAACACGGTGCCGACCTGCCTTGTGGTGCCCGATGCCGCGAGAACCTTTGCTGCAAGGTCGATCTCGGCCAGCGCGGCGTCCAGCCACGACTGCGGCGACGCCGCCGCGCCGAGTTCGCCGGCGGTGTAGGTGTTGAAATCGCAGTAGCCGCACCGGGTCGCGCAGAAGGGCACGTGCAGGTACACCGACAGGGTGCGGTCCGCCATGCCGTCATAGGCCTGATCCGGCAGCGAGCCGTCCGCGGGGACCGGATCGCCGTCGGGCAGGGTGGAGGGCACCCGACCAGTGTTCCGTACCGCCGGCGGTGTGACGGCTGTCCGCTTGCGAACGACGAGCCCAGCACCACGAGCCCGAGCCACGAGCCGCGGATCACCGGCCGCGGAGAACGAGAGGTTGCCCATGGCCGAATTCGTCCGTACCGAGACCGCCGACGGCGTCGCCCGGATCACCCTGGACTCCCCGCACAACCGCAACGCCCTGTCCGCCCGTGTCCGGGCCGAGCTGTCGGCCGCCCTGGATGCGGCGGCCGCCGACGACACGGCGCGGGTGGTGGTGATCGGGCACACCGGACCGGTGTTCTGCTCCGGGATGGATCTGAAGGAGGAAGCAGTCGCCGCGCCCGGCGCGGAAGGCGTGCGGGAACTGCCGGCGATCCTGCAGAAGGTCGCGCGATGCCCGAAACCGGTGATTGCCCGCATCGGCGGCCCGGCCCGGGCCGGCGGCCTCGGCCTCCTGGCCGCGGCGGACATCGCGGTGGCCGCGACGTCGGCGACATTCGCGTTCTCCGAGGTGCGGGTCGGGTTGATCCCGGCGGTCATCTCGGTGCCCGTACTGCACCGGGTGGCACCGGCCGCGGCCCGCGAACTGCTGCTCACCGGTGACCTCTTCGATGCCGCCCGGGCGCTGGAGATCGGGTTGGTCAACGCTGTTGCCGATGACGTGGACGCCGCGGTCGCCGGCTACGTCACCTCATTGCTGCGCGGCGGGCCGACCGCATTGGCCGGGACCAAGAAGCTGGTGCTGGGCGATCTGGACGACTCCGACGAGCGGTACGCGTCGCTGCTCCGCCTGTCCGCGACCCAATTCGCGTCACCGGAAGCCCGTGAGGGCGCGCGCTCCTTCGCCGAGAAGCGGCCGCCCCAGTGGGTGGTCGGCCAGTGGTAGCCGGACAGTGGTAGCCGGACAGTGGTAGCCGGCTGACCGCCGGGACGGTTTGCCGGTGACGGCCGGTGTGTACGGATCGGAGGGGCTCAGCGGGTCAGCGCGACGATGATCGCCACCAACACGAGCACCACCAGGGCGATCGACATCCAGCGCCGGGTCAGTACCGGCAGTGGTCGGCGGCTCACGGGTCGGCCTTCATCCGTTGCCCGGCGGCGCTGGGGGAACCGCC
>DASQFG010000426.1:0-8039 GCA_035633315.1 Nakamurella sp.
CTCGAGCACGAGGACAACGACATGATGCAGCGCTATGTGATCCAATAGGGGAAAGCCAACCGGGGGAGGGATTGTTGACCGTCGTGGAGCCTGCCGGTTGAAGCCGTCATCGATGATGCAGATCGGAGTCGGCGGAGTGACGGCTTGGTCGGCGCCGTGACGGTCATCCGACATGTGTCGGGGAGGTTTGGTCGGCAGGGTGACGACGGGCGGCGCCGGGTGTCCTGTCCCATCGAAGTTGGGGGAGAGCGGGACTTTTCGGGGGAGGCGGGCCGCGAACACCGGGTCGATCCTGCGTGGAGTGTCCAATTGGGGTAGACCCCAACCACACGTCGGGGGGTCACGCGGCGAGCGCCTTAACCGTGGTGTCCGGTGCTCGGGTGAAGTTGGGGTACCAGCGGTGGAAGTCGTCGGCGAGTTGGTCGTTGAGGACGCGGGCGCGGATCTGAACGAGCAGATGGGCACCCCGTGGGGTCCAGCGCATCTGCTGCTTCTTCACCATGCGCTTGCTGATCACCTGGTTCACCGCGGACTCGGTGAACGCGGTGGAGATGGCCTCGCCGGCGCGGCGGCGTTCACCGTAGTTGGGGATGCGCCCCGCGTTGGCCCGCAGGTAGGTGTCGAACTCGCTCGCCGCGGTGAGCAGCTTGCTCGGCTCGTCGCCGGGCTGCAGCGTCTCCAGGTCGATGATGATGCCCTCGACGGTCTGCAGGGCGCGGAAGACGTTGCCGTGCCAGAGAAACCACTTCAGCCGCGGCAGGTCATCGTGGATCTCGCCGATCAACTTGGTGGCCGTCGCGACCGACAGCTCCAGGTCGGGATCCGGCGGGGGCGGTTGCAGGGATTTGGCCATGTTGGTCATGACCGTGATCCGCATCGTGATGTGGAACCAGTCGAGCAGGTGCTCGGCTTGCGGGTTGAGGTAGCAGGGCAGTTCGCGGATGTCCTCGCCACCGTCGGTGAGGAACGTGACCTGCTGGTTGGCCGCCATGCCGTGGGATGTGAGCACCTCGTAGAGCCGCCGTTTCGGCTTGGTGTCGTAGGTCGGCACGTACCCGAAGCAGCTGGGCCGCCCCTGGGCGGGGACGGCCTTGCCGGCGATCACCTCGAACCAGCCGTCGCGACGGGAGCGCTGCGCGGCAGAGTGGACGTAGCCCCCGTCGAGCCCGACGACCAGCGGCAGGTCCGGGCGCGGTAGCTCCTCGCGGACGCGCTGGCAGGTGTCGATGAAGCTGAACCGTTCGTCACCGAGCTCGTCCTCCAGCCGCTGGGCCACGGCCTGGGTCTGGCGGCGGACCACCGCGGGGTGTAGGCGCCGGCCCAGCGGTAGCAGCTCACCCAGCAGCTTGGCGGTGATGCCGTAGGAGACCAGCCCGGCGAACCGGGCCTGCAGGTAGGCCAGCTCCGGGGTGGTCCGATCGGGTAGCAGCTCGGCGAGGGGTTGGAAGGTTCGGCTGCGCTGGGTGCGGCAGTCGCAGTGCCACCAGCGGGGGCTGGGCAGGCGCAACGCACCGAACAGGCTGCGCACCACGATCGCGCGGGTGTCCTTGTGCCGGCGCGGCCTGCCACACGCCGGGCAGGCGGTCTGGGCGGCGACCGCGCTCTGGACCTGGTGGGCGACGATCGTGTCCTGCACCGCGACCAGCAGGTCCTGGGCTTCAGCCAGCCGCAGCCCCCAGTGTGTCCGGCGCCAACGCGTCGCGGTCGAGGGCGAACACCTCCCGGACCGCCGCCGCGCCCCCGCCGTCATCGTCGGGGTGCACGATCACCTGCACGCTGAACTTCATGCGCTGCTCTCCTTCGTGGCGGTGGCGGTGGTCAGGGCTGTGTTGCAGGCGCGGCGGTCGAACCGCTCCAGGCCCAGCAGCGGCATCAGGGTGGCGAGCTCGTCGCGGTCCTCGCCGAGCACAACATCGACGATGTCGTCTTCGTCGGCGTCGAGCAGCCGCCCCACGATCTCCGCGGCCCGCACGATCGCGGCGAACACCAGATGGGGTTGGGTCTGTTCGACAAACGCCCAGGGCCCGTCCCACTCCTCGGGTGGGCCGGCCCGGCGCCCGCCGACACAGCGCGGGTAGACCCGTCCCGGCCCGCGGGGCGCGATCTGCTCCACGCGCAGCTCGACCCGCCAGCCAGCGGTGAAGTTGTAGTAGTAGGAGAACCGCTCACCCAGGCGTAGCCCCAGCTCACCAAGCCGCACGTCACGGGCGTCGTGGCGGAAGCCCTGGCCACCGACGTAGGAAATGCCGTACTCGGTGCCGTGGATGACGAAGCGATGCAGGTGCTCACCGCCCCAGCCGAACACGGTCTGCACGACGGCGTGCAGCTCGGCGAGCGTGGTCTCGCCCGGCACCAGCAACCGCCGCCAGATCAGCGGGCTGATCCCCGCCACCATGATCCGCAGCCGATACACCACAGCAGGATCACCGACAGCAGGATCGGAGCGGGCAGTGACCCCGGCGAACTTGGCCATCACGCGATCCTGGCCCGCTACCGCGGTGTCGGTGCCGGTGTGGGCGCCGGCGAGCGCAGGTACTGGTAGAGGGTCTGGCGGCTGATCCCGAACTCCCGGGCCAGGCCGGCCTTGGCCTCCCCGGCCGCGGCGCGTGCCCGGAGGTCCGCGGCCCGCTCGCCGCTCAAGGATCTCTTGCGGCCCTTGTAGACACCGCGGTCCTTGGCCAGCGCGATGCCCTCGCGCTGTCGCTCACCGATCAGTGCCCGTTCGAACTCGGCGAACGCTCCCATGACCGACAGCAGCAAGGTGGCCATCGCGGTGTCCTCGCCGGTGAAGATGAGCTGCTCCTTGGCGAACTGCACGGCCACGCCCCGAGCGGTCAGCTCCCGCACGATCCGCCGGAGGTCCTCGAGGTTGCGGGCCAGGCGGTCCATCGAGTGCACGATGACGGTGTCGCCCTCGCGGACGAAGCCGAGCATCGCCGCGAGCTGCGGACGAGTGACGTCTTTGCCCGACGCGGTGTCGGTGAACGTACGGTCCACCGCGACGCCGTCGAGCTTCCGGCCAACGTTCTGGTCGAGGCTGCTGACCCGGATGTAGGCGACTCGTTGCCCGCTCATTGCGCCTCCCGACCCGATGTGTCAGGTTGGACTCTAGACTCTGCGGGTGAGTGTCCAATGAACAGGATGTAGACCCTATTGTGACGCATCCGTAGTGCGGACCCTGACGTCCGGGTGGGGTCTACCCCAATTGGACCCTCCACGCAGGATCGACCCGGTGTTCGCGGCCCGCCTCCCCGAAAAGTCCCGCTCTCCTACTACCACGTGATCAGCCGTCACGCACCGAGCAAGAGCTGGGACGTCACCGGCGGTCCCGCGGCCACGAACAACGGCACCCCGATACAACTTTGGGACTTTGCCGGCGGCACCAACCAACAATGGCAACCAACCTCATCCGGCGGGCTCTACCAATTTGTTGCACGTAACAGCAGCAAATGCCTCGACGTCAAAGACACCTCTGACTCCAATGGGGCGCGGCTCCAGCAGTGGGCCTGCACAGCAGGCCCCGCGCAGTCATTCCGGCTCGTTCAGATACCCTGACCCCACACGACGGTGAGCCACGGCGTCCCTTTTCCACGGCCGTCAAACCCGTCGCGATTCCGGCCTGTGACGGCCCATGGCGACGGCGGAATCCCTTTGGTGGCCAGGGTGTCGCGGACGTTGCAGGGCCGCGAGGCACCGGCCGCTATGACGGTACCGGCGGCGATCGCAGATCACGGATCAACCCTTTTCGTGGTTGGCGTCCGTCAATTCGCCGTCCGGTACCCAGGCGATGCGCATCGTCGGCCGGCGGGCGGGCCGCGCCTCGTCGATGCCGTGGTCGTAGTAACTCTTGCGTCGTCCGTCGGGGCCGAACATGTCGAGCAGTTTCATCCCGTACTGCTCGATCATCGGGTAGGTCACCATCGCGAGGGCCACGGTCGCCACGAGGACGACGGCAAATGTCGCTGGCACTCCCCAGCTGCTTCCGGGTTCCGGCAGGATCCCGGCGTATCTGGCCAGGCGCATGACCGGTTCGTGGAGCAGGTAGATGCTGTAGCTCAGTATCCCGAGCCTGACCAGCGGCTTCCAGTTCAGCCAGCGCAGGGGGGGTCCGTCGGTCATCACGATGGTCGCGACGAAGGCGGCCGCGGCGAGCCCGAACGCCAGGTCCAACCATTGGCTGGTCTGACCGGGCAGGCTGGACCGGAGAAGGGTTCCGGCGAGAATCACGGCGGCCGCGCCGCCGCTCAGGGTTGCTCGTTGCTTGCGCTTTTCGAGCCGGCGTCCGGCGGCGACCAGCACGGCCAGGAACAGGCCGAGCGCGAAGATCGGCGCCTTGGCCAACGGGCCGAACCAGACGGCCCAGGCGTCTCCGGGTTGCGGTGAGAGGTGGATGGCCCAGGTCAGCCAGGCCACGCCGGCCGCGGTCATGACTGCGGGGAGGGCCAGCGCCCCGGCCATCCTGGCCCGGCGGTTGGTGGAACGCCGAATCCACCAGGCCAGCAGGGGAACGGTGACCGCGATGAGCAGGTAGAAATGGAACTCCACCGCGAGTGTCCAGGCGGGGCCGACGGTCCAGAAGATGTAGTGATCGCTGTACACCTGGGTGAACGTCAGATGCAGCAGCAGGTCGTTCCAATAGGCCGCCGACATCTGCGGGTTGCTGATCAACCAGACGACGAGCACGACGACCAGGTACAGCGGCACCAGCCGGGCGGCCCGGCGCAGCAACAGCACCCGACCCGGCCGTTGCGGCCTGCCGTCCAGGGCGGCCCGGGCCACCGGTAGCCACAGCACGAACCCCGAGATCACGAAGAACAGATCGACCAGCGCATCGGAACTGAGCATCAGCTCGTGCGGCAGCCCGGTCCACGGGTAGGTGTCGGTCCCGGTGAACCTGTTGTTCTGGTAGGCGTGGAAGGCGAGGACGCCGACCGCGGCGATGGCCCGGAGCGCGTCGAGCGGGTAACGCCCCCGCAACGGAGAATTGGCGGCCAACATCACTCTGCGACCAGCTGGGCCACGCCGACAACGGGAAGGCTGACCGATGTTCGTGGGGTGACCGCCCAATGCCGCTCACCCATCAGTTGTTTGATCTGCGCGACCCGCCCGATGAGGTTCTTCCATTCCTGATAGAACAGCACCACGCTGATCACGTAGACCACCCACCAGCGCCGATTCCGGCGGATCTCCGGCACCCCCAGTTTGTAGGCGAACATGGCCTGGATGGGGCCGCAGCTCACCGTGAACAGGGTGGTCACCAGCCAAATGGGGGAGCTGAGCGCCAGGTGCCCGTCGCGCCACACGAAGAACAACAGCACCGGCCACATCATCGACGAGATCCACGGATACACCTCACGCCAACCCAACAGGAAGAGCATGCCGAACCGCTGGTTGAGCGAGAGCCCGCGATCGACGAACACCGCCTTGACATGATGGGTCGACACTTGGAACCAGCCCTGCGCCCACCGCATCCGCTGCTTCCACAGGGACTGCGCCGTCTCGGGGGCCAGCTCCCGGCTGATCAGACCCGGATCGTTGACGATCCGGTGACCGCTGCGGACCAACCTGATGGAGGACTCGATGTCCTCGGTCAAGAACCTGGTCCGCAAACGGGTTTCCCGCAGCACCGAGGTGCGCCAGAAGCCGTTCGAGCCGCCGAACACACCGAACCCGTGCAGATATTGCCTACCGGGATGACTGACCGCGTAGATCTGCTCGAATTCCACCGCCACCAGCCGCGCCACCCGAGAATCCGCGCCGTTGCGGATCACGCAGTGGCCCTGGACAACATCGACCCCGGACGCAATCCACCGCCACGCTCGGTCGAAGGCCCCGGCCATCGGATGATGGTCCGCGTCGAAGATGCCGACGAACTCGCCGTCCACCCGGGCCAACGCCGCGTTCACGTTCTGCGCCTTCGACGTGCTTCCCGACACCTTCAGCAACACCAGGTCCGGATAGCACGCCGCCAGCTTTCTGAGCTCGTCCTCGATCGGCAGCGGCCTTGGCGTGTTGTAGGCGAGGATCACCTGCAGGCCACCTGAATATTTCTGGGCGAGGAACGCGTCGAGCGTTTCCAGGATGGTGTCCGCCTCGTTCGGCAGGTAGGCGGCGATGATCGCCGACGCCCGCGGAGCGGGCTCGCCCGTCGACCGGGGAAGCACTGGCGGTTTCAGCGCGCGGAGCGCCTCGGCCCACTGCGTGACGACCATCACGCCGAGCGCGACGACGAGCGTCCAGTAGATGGCGCCGGAGATGTCCAACCCGGCCTGATAACCGGCGACCATGACGATGAACGGCAACACGAACGTCAGGACCAGTGAGAGCGCCACCTGATAGCCCGTCAGGTTGCGGTTCCGGCTCGGCCGGCCCTCGCTGGACAAGTCACTGCGCACCATCAGATCTCGGCTGTCCAGTGATTCCTGGGCGCGTTGCTGTGCCGTATGGATCGTGTCGGCGCCGCGCCCGTTCTTGTCCCGAGCGGCCCAGCCCGATCCGACATCGACATGCGCGCTGCCCTCACCGGCCATCAGCGGAGACCGAACGATCTCCTTGGCCATTTTGTCCATGCGGCGAACCTGGTGACGACGTCCACGGTCCCGCATCTGCAGGACGATTCGCCCCCTGGTGTCGTGGACCGCAGAATCGCCGGTGCCCAGGAAGGGCGTCACCTTGGACAGGGCCGCATCGGTCAGCGCTGGCGACGCTGGAATTGGCTCTCCTTGCTCGGCCTCCGTCCGGCCGGAGGAAAGCATCAGGACACCGACCGTTCTGGTCCGTCGTTTCACTTCGTTCATCCGGCCCACGGACTCACCGGGAGCGCGCTCGGCAAGACTTGTCATTTTCCCACTTCTTTCAGGCACAGTGAAGGCGCTCAAGAGCGCCAGATTGATGGATGGCCACGCCCGGCTTCGCGCGTGAGATCTCAACGAGACAACCAGGTTTCGGCGCCCCCGTGGCCGACGTTGGTTTGAACCCAGCGGCCCGTTGCGCTGCAACGGTTCGGTGCCGTATCAATGCCGCCTGACCCTTAAGACGCAGGGTCAACGTCATTCAGTTCTCCCCGAACGCAAACATCACCCATTCGGCCCCATCGATAATCTCTTGACAGCTCCCGGCAATTCAATCCGTCGTTCACGCTCGCGACATTCAGCAGCACCAGAGGTCATCGAATGCGGGTTTCGTCGACGTGTTCAGCACTTTGAGTAGTCGGACAACCGCACGCTGTAATGCATCTGATGTAAATGAACGGCCGGTTTGACGGAAAAGGCCCGACCCGGAAATCGACAGCCCTGAGGCGTACGTCACAACCCGCCGCGATGCCGGGGACGACGAAGTGGTTGCGGCAGGCCTGCCCGCCCGACGCGCAGACATCGTCAAGTCGGCAACCAACTCGATCAGATCGAACTGATCCGCAAATCACCACACCGTGGATTCCAACCGGTCCGACGACGAGGCCACCACCTGGATCACTCACCCCGGCAGCAGCAGAGGTTGACAATGAACCCGAGGCTGGGCAGGTGGCGAGAGCGGGACAAACCGTGGGAGGCGCCGTGCCCGGGGCCGTCCGTCCGCAGCGAAGGCCTGCACCCCGCCGCAGCCCTCCGGCGGACCGGCACGGCGGCCACCGGCCGGCCTGCTCCCGCTCCTGGGCGTGGACCGGTTCGACCGGCGGACGCTGAACCGCGCCCTGGCGGCACCCGCCGCGACCGAAACCAGGGCGGCATGAAGATCACCGTGCAGGTCGTGCTGCACGCCGACGACGACACCGAAACCGTGGTGCGCGAGGCGTTCACCGTGCTACGCGGCGCCCTCGCGCCGGAAACCCTTGGCCTGCAGCTGGAAGAAGCCAAAGACCTGCTCGCCGCGGTACAGGACACGGTGGTCGAGCATCAGGCCGCCGCCGCGCTGTCCGCCCAGGCCGCGTGCCCGGACTGCGGCATCCCGCACCGGCACAAGGACAGCCGGCGCATCGTGGTGCGCACGCTGTTCGGCGTGCTGCGCCTGGACAGCCCCCGCTGGTGGAGTTGTCCCTGCAC
>DASQFG010000427.1:0-3137 GCA_035633315.1 Nakamurella sp.
AACGGCGGCGCCCACGCCGACAGCGGTGTCGACGTCCAGGAGTTCATGATCGCGCCGATCGGCGCTCCCACCTTCAGGGAGGCGTTGCGCTGGGGCGCCGAGGTGTATCACTCGCTCAAGTCCGTGCTGAAGAAGGCCGGCTTCTCCACCGCCCTCGGCGACGAGGGTGGCTTCGCGCCCGCCGCGTCCTCCAGCAAGGCGGCGCTTGACCTGATCGCCGAGGCGATCACCAAGGCAGGCTTCGGCTTCGGCACTGATGTGGTGCTCGCCATGGACGTGGCCGCCACCGAATTCCATTCCGACGGCACCTATTCCTACGAGGGCACCGGCCGGACTTCGGACGAGATGATTGCCATCTACACCGATCTCATCGCCAACTACCCGATCGTCTCTATCGAGGACCCACTGTCCGAGGACGACTGGGACGGCTGGATCTCGATGACCACCCAGCTCGGCGCCAAGATCCAGATCGTCGGCGACGACCTGTTCGTCACCAACCCGGAGCGGATCGAGGACGGCATCGCTCGCGGCGCCGCGAACGCGCTGCTGGTCAAGGTGAACCAGATCGGCACGCTGTCCGAGACGCTGGACGCGGTGACGTTGGCGCACAACGCCGGCTACCGCTGCATGATGAGCCACCGCTCGGGCGAGACCGAGGACACCACCATCGCCGACCTGGCGGTGGCCACCGGGTGCGGCCAGATCAAGACCGGCGCGCCCGCCCGATCCGAGCGGGTGGCCAAGTACAACCAGCTGCTGCGCATCGAGGAGAACCTCGGGGACGCCGCCCGGTATCTCGGGGAACTCGCGTTCCCGCGGTACCAGCAGGGGTCCTGAGCCCAAGATGACGTCCACCCCGCAGCGCCGCCCCGGACACACGTCGCGCGCGTCGCGCGCCTCCCGGGCGGCGGCTGCCGGTGGGCGAACCGACGCCGACCGCACCCGGCGTTCCCGCTCGGGATCGTCGCGGCCGGCGGGTTCCAGGCCCGCGACGGCACCAGCGGCCTCCGCCACCGGCGCCTTGCGGAGGGCGGGACGGGGGTCGACCGGCGCCGTCCCGAGCATGGCCCGCACCTTGCTGCCGCAGTCCCGGCTGGCCCGGCAGGTCGCGATCCTGGGCCTGGTGCTGTGCGCGGTGGCGCTGTCCGTGGCGTTCCCGCTCCGCAATTACCTCGAGCAGCGAGCTGAACTGGCCGATGCGGTGGTCTCCCAGCAGTCACTGGAGCAACAGCGCGACGAGTTGCAAGCCCGGAAGACCGCGTTGCAGGATGCCAGCTACGTCGCAGCGGAGGCCCGCCGCCGGCTGCAGTATGTGACACCGGGCGAGACCGTATTCGTCGTGCACGCACCCGACCTAGGCGCGGATGCGCCGTCGGGGGCGGCGGCCCGGGCGTCGGATCAGCCCTGGTACGGCAGCCTGTGGGACACCCTGGCCGAACCCGGCACTCCGTAAGAGTGCGCTGGCAGCCCGTCACCGATGTCGACCGCGAGGCGCTGACCCGCGAACTCGGCCGTCCGGCGCGGGGGCTGCTGGCGGTGGCCTATCGGTGCGACCACGACGTCCCCGCGGTGGTGCAGACCTCTCCGCGGCTGCCGGACGGGACGATCTTCCCGACCATGTTCTACCTGTGCTGCCGGAGCGTTACCGCTGCGGTGAGCCGGATGGAGTCCTCCGGCCTCATGCGGGCGATGACGGACCGGTTGGCAACTGACGACGAGCTGGCCGAGGCGTACCGGCGCGCCCATCTGGCGTATCTGCGGCAACGCAACGACCTCTGTGACTTAGGAAACGACATCACTGCCGGCGGCATGCCCGATCGAGTGAAGTGCCTGCACGTCCTGGTCGCACATTCGCTGGCGGTGGGCAGGGGTGTCAATCCGTTGGGTGACGAAGCCGTGGACGGCTTGGCCGACTACTGTCGCGGCCAGCCCCCCTGTGCCCGACTGGACTGATCGTGGGGACGAGAAGTCTTGTGCTGCAGTAGTTGTCGTGATGGCGGAAGAGTGCCGACCGGGGGGCGGCAGCAGATTCCGGGGTAATGGGTCCATCAGCATCAACGGCCCGGCGGAGTCCGGTGGCAGTCACCAGGGGGAGAAATGACAACCGCGGAATCGACCGCGCAGCTGGTTGCGCAGGCCCGATCGTTTATCGAGTTGATGAAGGGCGAACAGCTCATCGACACCGACGGCGGGGCCGCCCGGTTGCGACAGATCACCCATTCCGTGGCCAGGACAGGGGAATATTCGATGGATTCCGCGGAATTGGCCCACGCCTGCCGGGTGGCCTGGCGGAACAGCAGCCGCTGCATCGGCCGGCTGCCCTGGCGGACGCTGACGGTGCTCGACCGCCGCGATCGGGAATCCGCGGAGGGGGTCTTCCAGGCCTGTGTCGAGCACCTCCGGTTGGCCACCAACGGCGGCCGGATCAAACCGGTGATGTCCGTGTTCGCCGCCGACGTCCATGGCCGGCCACGGGCCAGGATCTGGAACCCCCAGTTGATTCGGTACGCCGGATGGCGCCGCAGCGACGGCACCGTGCTGGGTGACCCGCTGCACGTCGGGTTCACCTCGGCGCTCGAGCATCTGGGTTGGCAGCCCGCGGAGCGGACCCCGTTCACCGTGCTCCCGGTGGCCATCCAGGTGGGTTCCGGGCGGCCGCAGCTGTTCGAGCTGCCTGCCGACGCGGTGCTCGAGGTGCCTATCCGGCACCCCGAGTTGCCGTGGTTCGCCGAGCTGGGCTTGCGCTGGCACGCGCTGCCGGTGGTGTGCGGGATGGCGCTTGAGGCCGGTGGGTTGCGCTATTCGGCAGCGCCGTTCAACGGGTGGTACATGGGGACCGAGATCGGCGCCCGGAACCTCGCGGACACCGACCGGTACGACCAACTGCCGGCCATCGCCCAGGGTCTTGGCCTGTCCACCCGCAGTTCGACCAACCTGTGGCGCGACAGGGCACTGCTAGAGCTGAACGTCGCGGTGCTGCATTCGTTCCGGGCGGACGGCGTGCGGATCGTCGACCACCACAGCGCTGCCGACCAATTCATGAGCCACCTGCACCGGGAGCAGGAACAGGGCAGGGACACCCCGGGTGACTGGTCCTGGCTGGTGCCGCCGATGAGCGGGTCGACCACGCCGGTCTT
>DASQFG010000428.1:0-7322 GCA_035633315.1 Nakamurella sp.
GAGGGCTTCCGCCGCCAGCGAGCCCAGCAGTTGCGCCCGATCCCTGGCGCCGATGACGACGCTGGACACGCCGGGCCGGTCGCGGACCCAGGCGCAGGCCACCGCCAGCGGTGACGTGCCCAGCCCGTCCGCGGCCGTCGCGACGGCCTCGACGACGCGCGCGGCGTGCTCGGTGCGGTGCCGGCCGACGTACCGGGTGAAGTGCGGTGACGCGCCGCGGGAATCGGCCGGGGTGCCGTGCCGGTACTTACCGGTCAGCACGCCGCGTCCCAGCGGCGCCCAGGCCAGCAGGCCGAGGCCGTGCACCGCCGCGGCCGGCAGCACCGAATCCTCCGGCTCGCGCTCGACCAACGAGTACTCCGACTCCACGGACACCAGCGGGACCGGCACACCGAAAGCGCGCAGCCCCCCGGCGATGGTGGCGACCTGCCAGCCGGTCATTCCCGACACCCCCACATAACGGGCGCGACCGGAATCCACGGCCGTCCGCAGCACCGAGCAGGTCTCCTCGAAGAGCACGGACGTATCGAATCCGTGAATCTGCCAGAGGTCGACGTGGTCGGTGCCGAGCCGGCCCAGCGAGAGATCCAGCGCCGCGAGCAGCCGGCCGCGGCCGCCGCCCACCCCGACGGTGGTGGTGGCCAGCACCACCGACGAGCGCGGCACCACGTCAGGCACGAGGGTGCCCAGGATCGATTCGGCGTCCCCGTCGCCGTAGATGTTCGCGGTGTCGATCAGGCTGCCGCCGGCACCGACGAACGCCTCGAGCTGCGCCGCCGCGTCGTCGGCGTCCGTGTCGCGGCCCCACGTCATGGTGCCGAGAGCCAGCCTGGACACCTCGAGTCCACTGCGTCCGACGCGGCGCGAATCCATGGCGTCAACCTACGCACCGGCCGCGCCGTGTCCGGTGCGGGGGCGCGCCGCGGGTACCGTGTTCACGCGGGGAGCCGACGGCACAAGGCCGATCGAGGGCCGATTCTCTCGGCGCCGGGCCGCTGGAACAAGGGGTGCCTGAACGTGCCACACCGTGTGCGCCTCGGCCTGAACCTGGGGTACGCGACCTCGGCGGCCGAACTGGTGGGGAACCTCACACTGGCCGAAGCCGCCGAGAATCTCGGCTATGACGCGGTGTGGGCGGCGGAGGCCTACGGCTCCGACGCCGTCAGCGTGCTGGCCGCGGTGGCCGCACGGACCACCCGGATCGGCATCGGTTCGGCCGTCCTGCAGATCCCCGGCCGCACGCCCGCGATGACGGCGATGACGGCCGCCACCCTGGACGCGCTGTCCGGTGGGCGGTTCCGGCTGGGTTTGGGGGTCTCCGGCCCGCAGGTCTCCGAGGGCTGGCACGGCGTGCGGTTCGCCGACCCGGTCGGGCGCACCCGGGAGTACCTCCAGATCGTTCGGCAGGCGCTGAACCGCCGCCGGGTGACCGCCGGCGGCGACCACTTCATGCTGCCGCTGCCCGACGGGCCGGGCAAATCCCTGGTGCTCTCGCTGCAGCCCGTCCGCGCCGACGTGCCGATCTACCTGGCCGCGCTCGGGCCGCGGAACCTGCAGCTGACCGGAGAGATCGCGGACGGCTGGCTGGCCATCTTCTTCGACCCGGAGTCCGCGGGCGAGTCGATCGACCGTATTCATGCGGCCGCCCGAGACGCCGGAAGGGATCCGAGCCTGATCGACATCAGTGCCCAGGTCCCGGTTTCGGTCGCCGCGGATCCACGGGAGGCCGCCGCCCGGGTGCGTGCGTACGCCGCTCTCTACATCGGCGGCATGGGGTCGAAGAAGACGAACTTCTACCACCGCATCGCCTCCGGCATGGGCTACGAGCAGGAGGCCGACGAGGTGCAGCGGCGGTTCCTGTCCCGCGACTACGCCGGCGCGGCCGCCGCGGTGCCCTTCGAGTTCCTGGACCGTACCTGCCTGCTCGGGGACGTCGACCGGATCGCCGATCGGCTCGCCAGGCTCGCCGAGGGGGGCGTGAGCAGCGTGAACATCAGCTGCTTCGATTCCACCCTGGAGGATCGGATCGGCACCCTGCGGACCGTCATCGAGGCGGCCGAGAAGGCTGGGGTGACGGCGTGACGATCCTGCAGGCGATCATCCTCGGCATCGTCGAGGGGCTGACGGAATTCCTCCCGGTGTCCTCGACCGGGCATCTGACCATCGCGGCCAAGATGATGGGGCTGTCCATCGACGACCCGTCCGTCACCGCGTTCACCGCGGTGATCCAGGTCGGCGCCATCTTCGCGGTGGTCATCTACTTCTGGACCGAGATCGTGGTGCTGGTCCGCGCGTGGGTCCGCGGGCTGTTCAACGCCGATCGCCGCACCGACCCCGACTACCGGCTGGCCTGGCTGGTGCTCATCGGATCGCTGCCGATCGTCGTGGTGGGGTACCTGGGCAGGGACATCGTCGCCGGACCGTTGCGCAGCCTGTGGGTGGTGGCGTTCGCGCTGATCATCTGGGGCGGCGTGATGCTGCTGGCCGAAGCGGTGGCCAAGCAGGACCGCGGCGAACGCGAGCTCAACCTGGCCGACGCGCTGATCATCGGGTTCGCCCAGGCCCTGGCCCTGATCCCGGGCGTGTCCCGGTCCGGCGCGACCATTTCAGTCGGCCTGATGCGCGGGTTGGACCGGGTGACGGCCACCAGGCTCGCGTTCCTGCTCGGCATTCCGGCGCTGCTGGGCGCCGGCGTCTACGAGCTGCCGTCCGCACTCAAGACCGGCGGAGACGCCGGCGGAGTCGGCTGGCTGCCCACCCTGATCGGCACGGTCGTCTCGTTCGTGGTCGCCTACGCCTCGGTGGCCTGGCTGCTGCGCTACGTCGCGGGGCACACGATCAGGATCTTCGTCTGGTACCGCTGGGCGCTGGCCGCGGCGATCATCCTCGCGCTGAGCACCGGCGCGCTGGCCGCGACCTGAGTGCGGACCCTGCGGCCCGGTTCCGTGCGCGGCGAGGTCGTCGCCGGATTCGTCGCCGGATAATTCGCCGGATTCGTCGCCGGACCGGATGCGGGGTCGACGCCAGGCAGACTGATCCGGTGAGCACGACACAGCGAGGGCGGTCCAGCCGATGACGATGGTTCCCGGCGCGGTGGCGGCGGGCGACGGGCAGGCGGCCCGACCGGAGCCACGCTCGTGGGTGACCACGGTGATCCTGCTGCGGCACGGCCGGTCCACGGCGAACACCTCCGGCGTGCTGGCCGGACGAACCCCCGGCATCAACCTGGACGACACCGGTCAGTCGCAGGCCACCGGCATCGCCGATCGGCTCTCCGACGTCGCGATCGACCGCATCGTCTCCTCGCCATTGGAGCGGTGCCGGCAGACGCTGGCCCCGCTGGCGAGAGCCAAGGGATTGACCGTGGACGTCGACGACCGGTTCGCCGAGGTGGACTACGGCGACTGGGCCGGCCGGCCGTTGCGCGAACTGGCCACCGAATCCCTCTGGCGCACCGTGCAGCATCATGCGTCGGCGACGGTGTTCCCCGGCGGTGAATCCCTGGCCGGGGTGTCGGCGCGGGCGGTCGAGGCGGTACGGGCACTGATGGTGCCGCCCGAAGATCCGTCGGTCCAATCCGACGGACCGGACGCGGCCGGCGGGGAGGCGCCCGATGCCGCCCCGCAGGGCCCGATCGCGCGTACCGTGCTGATCTGTTCGCACGGCGATGTGATCAAGGCGCTGCTCGCCGACGCCCTGGGGTTGCACCTGGATTCTTTCCAGCGCATCGTGGTGGCGCCGGCGTCGTTGTCGGTGATCCGCTACACCCCGTTGCGGCCGTTCGTCGAGCGGATCAACGACACCGGTGAGCTGCGATCACTCGGGCCCCACCCGGTGCCGCGGTTGCACCGTGCAGATCCACCACCGGAAGATCCACAACCGGTCGCCGCATCGGAAGCGGTGCCCGGTGGCGTCACCAGCTGACCGCTCCGCGATCACGTGCAGCACGGAGCCGCTCGACTGCGCCCTGCCCAGACCCGCTGGCCTAAGCTCGGAGGTGCCATGCCACGCCAGGTCCACGTCTTCCGCTCACCCGAGAGGTTCCTTGCCGGGACCATCGGGCAGCCTGGCGAACGCGAGTTCTTCCTCCAGGTCGTCGACGGGCGACGGGTGCTGTCGGTGGCCTGCGAGAAGCAACAGGTGGCAGTGCTGGCGGATCGGCTCGGATCGCTGATCACCGAGGTCGCCCGGCGGTTCGGTGCGCAGGCGGAGGGCGATGCTCACCCCGAACGCGGTGATCTCACCCTGGCCACTCCGGTGGACGCGGAGTTCCGGGTCGGCACCATGGGGCTCGCCTGGGACGGTGAGGGTTCGCAGGTGATCGTCGAACTGCTGGCGCTCACCGAGGAGGACGTCGGCGAGGAGGTCGTGCTCGAGGACCGGGAGGACGGCCCGGACGCGCTCCGGGTGTTCATGTCGCTGGCCGAGGCCAGGGATTTCGCCAAGCATGCGGAGCGGGTGGTGGCTGCGGGGCGCCCACCCTGCCCGTTGTGCAACAACCCGCTGGACGCTGATGGTCACAT
The DNA here is from genome assembly GCA_035633315.1 of Nakamurella sp. Taxonomy (GTDB): domain Bacteria; phylum Actinomycetota; class Actinomycetes; order Mycobacteriales; family Nakamurellaceae; genus Nakamurella. The sequence goes on from DASQFG010000428.1 coordinate 4,524, forward strand.
CTGCCCGCGGCTGAACGGCTATCACCGCGGTGCCCTCGGCTGAGCCGGCCTCGACCGGTTCGAGGCCACCGCCCGACACCAGCAGCCCCGCCAGCCCCGACGCGGACTCCGACACCCCAGATGCGATCGACCCAGTGACCGCCATCGACCCAGTGACCGCCATCGACGCGGTGACCGCGGAGGTGCTGATCACCGGGGAGATCACCGTCACCGGCCGGCTCATCGACGCCTCCAACGTCACGCTGCTCGCCGAGGCGTCCGCCGACGGGCTGACGGTGCCCTGCATCTACAAACCGGTCCGCGGCGAACGCCCGCTGTGGGATTTCCCGGACGGGACGCTGGCCGACCGGGAACGTGCCGCCTACCTGGTGTCGAAGGCCGCGGGCTGGGACTGCGTACCGTTGACGGTGCTGCGCCCCGGGCCGTTCGGGCCGGGCATGGTGCAGCGCTGGATCGAGGACGCGAACCCGGCCGAGGCCGTCGATCTGGTGAGCAACAAGAAGGTCCCGGCGGGCTGGTTGCCCGTGCTGCGAGCGGTGGACGAGGACGGATCGCCGGTGGCCCTGGTGCATGCCGATCGACCCGCTCTGGCCACCCTGGCCGGCTTCGATCTGGTGGTCAACAACGCCGACCGCAAGGGCTCGCACGTGCTGCCCCTGCCGGACGGTCGGGTGCTGGGCGTCGACCACGGGCTGTGCTTCCACTCCGACGACAAGCTCCGGACCATCCTGTGGGGCTGGGCCGGCCGGCCGCTGCCCGCCACCGTCGTCGAGGGCGTCGCGGCGTTGCTCACCGACCTCGACGGCGACCTCGGCGAGGAACTGGCCGCACTGCTCACCCACACCGAGGTCACCATGCTGCGGGAGCGGTTGGAATCGCTGGCCGGCGACCCGACCTTCCCCCGCCCGCCGAGTTATCGGACCCCGATTCCCTGGCCCCCGCTGTGATCCTGGGCGCCGGTGGCAATCAGTGGGCCGACGCGCTCAAGGGAGTGAGCAGGGCGATGACCCGTGCCGTCGGCGCCGCAACCCTGGACGTGTCGAGCGGGGTGGCCAGGGCAGGGGAGGCCGCACACGCCGCGATGACCGGGCAGCGGATCGGACCGGCCACCCTGCGGGTCCGGGTGGTGATCCTGTCCAACGAGCACGGCCACCCGCTGACCACCGCGGACCGGCTGACCAGCTCGATCGACCGGGCCGACGCGGTGCTGACCGCGGGGGCGGGCATCCGCGTCCGGCTGACCGGCGTGCACGTCGAACCCGAACCCGCTCCGCCGCACGCGTTGCAGCCGCGCGCCAATCGCCGGCTGCTGCTCGACGACGTGCTGGGGCACACCGAGTTCTACCGCCGGGTGTCGACGACGACCCCGCTACCGGGGGTGACGATCGGCGTCCCGATCACGGTGATCGTGGTCCGGGACATCGCCGGCACGGTGACCGGCTGCTCGCTGGGGATCAGCGCGGACTGGGTGGTCGTGCAGGCATCGCTGTTCGACCGGACCCAGCCCAACACTCATGACGACACCGTGCTGGTGCACGAGCTGGGCCACGCGCTGAACCTGCCGCACCACCCGGACCGGGACAACATCATGTTCCCTGCGTCGTCACCGCCGGCGGACGTCCGTGGTACCGGACTGCGCGGCTGGCAGGCGGCGGTGCTGCACGCGAACCGGCACGTCATCCCCGGTGTGCCGGACTGAACGGTCCGGCCGGCGGCGGGCGGCGTTTATCGTGGACCGGTGCAGTCCTGGGCCTCACCTCACATCCCGTCGTTGCCTGGCGCGTCCGGGCCGCTGTGGCTGTACGACTCCGCGACCGACATGGTCCGGCCCACCACGCCAGGGCAGACAGCCACGATCTACGTCTGCGGCATAACCCCCTATGACGCAACGCATCTCGGGCATGCTGCCACCTACCTGGCGTTCGACCTGGTGCAGCGGGTATGGCTGGACGGCGGTCGGGGCGTGCACTACGTGCAGAACATCACCGACATCGACGACCCGCTGCTGGAACGGGCCACCCGGGACGGCATCGACTGGCGCGAGCTCGCGGACAGCCAGATCCAGCTGTTCCGCGAGGACATGACGGCCCTGCGGGTACTTCCCCCTCGGGATTACATCGGCGCGGTCGAAGCCATGGACGAGGTATCCGGTGCCGTCGCCCGGCTGGTGGAGATGGGCGCGGCCTACCGCGTCGAGGACGCCGCGCATCCCGACGTGTACTTCGATGTGGCCGCCGCACCCAAGTTCGGATACGAGTCCCGGTACGACCTGTCCACCATGCTCGCGCTGGCCGCGGAACGCGGCGGCGATCCGGAGCGGCCCGGGAAGCGCAACGCGCTCGACCCGCTGTTGTGGCGGATGCACCGCGAGGGCGAGCCGTCCTGGGAGTCCCCGATGGGCCCGGGGCGACCCGGCTGGCACATCGAATGCTCGGCGATCGCCGGCAACCGGCTGGGTCCGACGATGGACGTGCAGGGCGGCGGCAGCGATCTGATCTTCCCGCATCACGAGTGCTCGGCCGCGCACAGCGAGGTGTTGACGGGGGTCGTGCCGTTCGCCCGGCACTACACGCACGCAGCGATGATCGCGCTGGACGGCGAGAAGATGTCCAAGTCGCGCGGCAACCTGGTGTTCGTCTCCCGGTTGCACCGGGACGGCGTCGACCCCATGGCGGTCCGGCTGGCGCTGCTGTCCGGCCACTACCGCCAGGACCGGGAATGGACGGACGACCTGCTGGACCGAGCTGTGCAACGGCTCGCCGCCTGGCGAGCGGCGGCCGCACGCGAGGGCGCCGATGC
>DASQFG010000429.1:0-10488 GCA_035633315.1 Nakamurella sp.
TGGCGGGAGGTGCGCAGTAGGCGCAGTAGGTGCAGCGGGCCGGCGAACTGCCGACCGGGGCCGTCGGTCAGGATGCGTCGGAGACTGTTGTCGCCGTGACGGAAGGCGCCTGCTTCCGCAGGCGAGAAACCCGAGCGACAAAGCCACGCGAGAAATCGACCGACAGAGCCCAGACCGAGCCCAGACGAGAACTTGCTGCGACAGATCCGAGTTACCGTCACGACACGCCCAGGCAGCGCGAATAGTCAGCCGAGTGGTCAGCGCCGAGTAGTCAGCACAGCGCGGACACGCCGAAGAGAGCGATCGCTCCGAGTGAAGACCTACTGGCCCGGCTCGTCGAAACGACGGCGGAACCGCTCCTCCATCCGGTTGCCGAGCGAGGGACCCGACTTCGAGGCACCCTTCTCCACGCCTTTGGCGGCGCGTGCTCCGGGCTGACCGAAGACGAACAGTCCTACTCCACCGACCATCGTCAGGAAACCGATCACGCTCACTACAACGCCGACCGCGAGGAGACTCTGGGTCGCGATGACGCCGACGACAAGTGCGACAAGACCGGCAACGAACAGGCAACCCGCGACGATGGGACGACGTCGACGAATGCGGCTGACATTGACGCTGGTCGCAAACTTCGGGTCGTCCTCATAGAGCGCGCGCTCGATTTCGTCGAGCATCCGCTGTTCGTGCTCGGAGAGCGGCATGGATCCCCTCCTCCGGCACCTGACCGACGCTGGTGGGTCACATCTTACGGCCGTCAATCAACGGCCTGACACCACAATACGAGTAGTCTGCGCGGTCCACTAGCGCGCGCGGGAATCTGGGTCGCTTTCACACACTCGGAGTGGTCTTGAGAGCCGTTCGGGCCGTTCGACCAGCGCCGCGGGACGTATCGCCGACGCTCCGAAGCGCGCCACCGCCCGATCGACGGCGGTCTCCGCCTCGCGCCATCCCGGTCGCGGATCCTGCGCCCCGAGTTCGAGCTGCTCGACGACCTCGTCGGCGGATACCAGGCCGTCCAACCGAACCCCGAGCAGACGCACCCGTCCCCCGCCGGCGGCCCGGAGCTTGGACAGCAGGTCGTGAGCCGTGGAGTACACCGCGTGCGACAGGTCGGTGGGGTTGGGCAGGGTCACCGAGCGGGTGACGGTGGTGAAGTCCTCGTACCGCACCTTGATCGACACCGTCCGGCCGCGGACACCCGCCAGCCGGGCCCGCCGCGCGGTCTTCTCGGCCAGGGCCAGCAGTTCACGGGCCAGGAGGTTGGGGTCGGCCGAATCGACCGCGAAGGTGGTCTCCGCGCCGATCGAGAAATCGGCAGCGGCCGAATCCGCCACCCGGCGGTCGTCGCGGCCCCAGGCCAGCTCGTGCAGCCGGGTGCCGGTCGCCTTACCCAGCACGCCGATCAGCATCGGCAGGTCCATCGCCGCGACCTCGCCCACGGTGGACAGGCCCATCGAGGCGAGCCTGGTGGCGGTCTTCGGCCCCACACCCCACAACGCCCGAACCGGCAACGGATGCAGCACCTCCAGCACCAGGGACGGCGGGACCAGCAGCAGCCCGTCGGGTTTGGCCAGGCTGGAGGCAAGCTTGGCGATGAACTTGGTCGACGCTCCGCCGACAGTGGCGGTCAACCCGAGCTCGCTCCGGATCCGTTCGCGCAGGGTGGCGGCGATGAAGCCGGGACGCCCGTAGCGTCGGCGGGCGCCGGCCACGTCCAGGAACGCCTCGTCCACCGACAGCGGTTCGACCAGCGGGGTCACGTCGGCGAACAGCCGCATCACCGCCCGGGACGCTTCGGCGTAGGCGTGCTGGTCGGGCGGGATGACGACGATGCCCGGGCACAACCTGATGGCCGCGGAGGTGGGCATGGCCGATCGCACACCGGACACCCTGGCCTCGTAGCTGGCCGACAGCACCACGCCCCGGCCGTCGCCGGCCCCGGCGACCATCATCGGCACGCCGCGCAACTCCGGGCGCCGACGCACCTCGACCATCGCGAAGAAGGCGTCCATGTCGACGTGCAGGATCGTGCAGTCGGCGTCGTCGACGGCCGACGGGTCCTCGCTCACCCGCCGCGGTGTGCCGGTCTGATGACTCATCTCGTGCCCGACGGCCCGGCCGTCACCCGACGGATTCCGGTCGGCGGGCCAACAGGTGCAGCTCCGGCGCGAGATCGCGCAGCGTGCGATGTGCCGACGCGAGTTCTTCCAGTTCGGCCAGCTCGCTGTCCGTTCCGGCCGACGACTGGCGGCTGCCACCGGCGACCAGCCCGGCAACCACGCCGACGCCCACCACGGCCTCGACCTGCAGGCCCACGTGGGTGAGCATGTCGGCCATGCCGATGGGTTCGAATCGACGGCGCAGCGGGTCGGACGACCCCAGCCGGCCGTCGGGATCGGTCAGGATCGATCCCGCCGCCACGTACCGGCCGGCCAGGATCTGCCGCAGCACGGCGCCGAGCCGGCTGGTCACCAGCACGGAGACCAGGCCGCCGGGCCGGGCCGCCGTGGCGATTGCGGCCACGACCGCAGTCGGATCGTCGACGGTCTCCAGCAGGTGGTGGCACAGCACCAGGTCGGCCTGCCCGGGCCGAACGACGGTGCCGAGCTGGTCCGCGTCGGCCTGGACTCCGGTAACCAGGTCGTCAACCCCGGCGTCCTGAGCACGGCGGTGCAGGATGGCCAGCGCATTCACCGAGGAGTCGACGACGGTCACCCGACAGCCAAGGCAGGCCAGCGGAACGGCTCGGGTGCCGCTGCCCCCGCCCACGTCGATGACCTGCGCGCCGGGCACACTCGACACGAGTTCGGCCAGCACGGCGTCGATCGGATCGCCGGTGACGGACCGGCGTACGTCGCTCATCGCACTCCTTTTCCGGGGCTGCCACCCCGCCGCCGCGACGGCTGTCACGCCCGCCGCGGCGAGCTGGACGGAGGTGGCGGGCGGCAATCCGCGCGCACTCACCGCAGCGTATCCGCGGCTGTTCGAGTCCCCGCGATCATCCCAGGATTCGCCGGTGACGACCTGTACGGTTGGCCGATGCTCGTGGCCAGTGTGTTGAGCCTCAAGGGCGGCGTCGGGAAGACGACGGTCACCCTCGGTCTTGTTTCGGCGGCTCTGCACCGTGGGGTGGACACCCTGTTGGTCGACCTCGACCCCCAAATGAACGCGACCACCACCGTCGATCCGGAATCGGACCCGGACAACCCCGGGTCCAACGGCCGCCGCCGGGTGTCGATCGCCGAAGTGCTCGATACGCCCACCGCGAAGGTGGTCGCCAAGGCACTGCGTACCTCGCCGTGGGGCGAGCACCTCCGGCTGCTGCCCGGCAGCGAACGCACCGAGGCGCACAACCATCCCGATCCCGGATCGAAGAAGCTCTTCCGGCTGGCCGGCGCTCTGGAGAAGGTCTCACCGGCGCCGGAGTTGGTGCTGATCGATTGCCCGCCCTCGCTCGGCCAGCTCACCAGGAGCGCCCTCACCGCCGCCAATCGCGCGGTCCTGGTGACCGAACCCTCGCTGTTCGCCGTGACCGGCGTCCAGCGCGCGCTGGAAGCGGTGCAGTCGGAGCGCGCCGCGCACCGGCCGACGCTCCAGCCACTGGGCGTGGTGATCAACCGCTTCCGGCCGCGGGTCACCGAGCACGAATACCGGCTCGCCGAACTCAAAGACCTGTTCGGACCGCTGGTGCTGTCCCCGGTGCTCCCGGACCGCTCGGCGGTGCAGCAGGCGCAGGGCGCCGGTGTGCCGATTCACCAATGGCCGACCGCCGGGGCGCGGGAAATCGCGCAGAGCTTCGATGCTCTCCTTGATCGGCTGATGCGGGCCGGGCGCGTCAAGGCCCGGCGCTGATCCATCGACGCGGTTCCTTTGCCGTGGGCATCACGACGCCGACCCGCGGGTCAGCTCGTCCTCGACCAGGTCGAGGAAGGTCGACGCCTGACGGATCATGTCGTCGGCTTCACGGGCGGAGACCAGTCGCTGGATGCCGGCCTCGGCAGCTTGGCGCTTCGCGGAACCGGCCGCGAAGAACGCCGCCCACTCCGAGAACTCCGGCGCCACCTTCGACATCAGCTCCCAGGCACTCCCCCGGCGCCCGCGGACCGGACGGGCCCGCGCCGCCAGCACGGCTGCCGCCGCCCGGAGCGCGGCGAGATGCGCGGCCGCGTAACGATCGGCGGAGTCGGTCGCCCGAATGGCCCGTCCCAGCCCCCGGCCGGCATCGGCCAGCAGGTCGCGGGCGGCCTGCGGAACCGGCGCCGCTGTCTCGATCCGGCGGGAGGGGCGAGAAGTTCGGCTCGACTCGTTCGACAGACCGGTGGGGAACATCGACTCCTCACCCGCAAGACCGACGGCAGTCCCGCGCCGACCGCGGTAGTCCGCAAGTACCTTCACTGTCATCTCCGCTCCCCACTTTCGAACTTGTGTTCGATAGTACACCTGTTCGTCCTGCCCGACCAGGCCACCATACGACCGGGGTCCGACAGTGCCCGTGACGCGGCGGCCGCGAGGCTCGAAGCGGTCGGCCGTGTGAACGGCGACGATGTACGGATTGCTGCTGCGGCGAGCAAGGGAGAACCGGTCGGCGCGGAGACAGCGGTTCGGTCGGGCAGGCGGGCGTGATGCTCAGTAGTTGGCCGTGGCGCCGCCCGTGGAGCCGGCGGCCATGATCTGATACGCGCATGCATCGCCCGCTTCACCATGCCCTCGGGGATGGGCACCCGGGAACAAGCCCGACTCCCGGTTCGGCGCCGTCGACGGCACCCGGCTCCGCCGCCATCACCTTCCTGGACCCGGCCGGCTTCCGGGCCAGGGTGGCGGAACTGATCACGATCTACGTCGCGGCCATGCAGTACCCGGCCGATGTTGTCGGGGCGCGGGGTCTGCTGTGGGAGGAGCACAGCCTGCGGGCGGGGTTCACCTGCGTGGTGGCGATCGGCGCCGACGACCGCATCCGCGGGCTCGCCTACGGCTATCGCGGGCAGCCCGGACAGTGGTGGTACTCCGAGGTCAAGCGCGGACTGGGAAGCCAAGCAGCAGAACAACTCTCGGATTTCTTCGAGCTCACCGAACTGCACATCCGGCCCGACTCGCAGGGGCGCGGTCTGGGTGAGTCGCTGCTGCGGACGCTGGCCCACGACCGGCCCGAGCGGCGCATGCTGCTGTCCACGCCGGAGGGGGAGAACCGGGCATGGCGGCTCTACCGACGCCTCGGATTCACCGACGTGCTGCGGGACTATCGGTTCTCCGGCGACCCCAGGGCCTTCGGCATCCTCGGCCGCGACCTGCCGCTGGATCCGGTTGCATCGGGTTGACCGCCGTCGCCTCCGGCCGTGCAGGCCGAGGCCGATCGGGTCGCCGCATCGGACCTGCCGGGCTCAGAGCGCGGCGAGCCGTTCGGCAAGCGGGTCGAGCCCCATGCCACCCATGTTCAGCCCGGCCATGTGAAATGCCTTGAGGTCGAACTGGTCTCCGTGCCGGCGACGGGCGTTGTCACGGCCGGCCAGCCATACCCGCTCGCCGATCTTGTACGACGGCGCCTGCCCTGGCCAGCCCAGATACCTGTCGATCTCGTCGCGGCAGTGCGCCGGATCGCTGATCGTGCGGGTGAGCAGGAACTCCAGGCCCAGCTCCCCGGTCCACGGCTCGCCCTCGTGGAATCCGGTGCCGGGCGGGATCTCCAGCTCGAGGTGCATGCCGATGTCGACGATCACCCGGGCGGCGCGGAACAGCTGGGAGTCGAGCATCCCCAGCAGCACGCCGTCGTCGTCCAGGTAGCCGAGCTCACGGACCAGTCGTTCCGCGTACAGCGCCCAGCCCTCGCTGTAGCCGGAGGTGTCGGACAGCAGGCGTTGGAAGTCGTTGAGGCTGTCCTTGCGGATGACGGCCGTGCCGATCTGCAGGTGATGGCCGGGCACACCCTCGTGGTACACGACGGTTGTCTCCCGCCAGGTGGAGAACACCTCCCGGCCCGGCTCCACCGCCCACCACATCCGGCCGGGACGGGTCAGGTCGTCGCTGGGGCCGGTGTAGTACGCACCGACGCTCCCGCCGGGCGGTGCGATCTTGCATTCCAGGGTGCGGAGTTCCTGCGGAATGTCGAAGTGCGTCTCGGCCAGGTCGGAGACGGCCCCGTCGGACAGCCCCTGCATCCAGGCCTGCAGCCCGTCGAGCCCGGTGACGTGGTACTTCGGGTCCGCGTCAAGTGCTGCGGCGGCGCCGGACGGCCCGGCGCCCGGCGCGATGCGCTCGGCGACCTCGATCAACTCCGCCTCGATGGCGAGGAACTCGGCCCACCCCCAGGCGTACGTCTCCTCCAGATCGATGGTCGCCCCGAGGAACTCCCTGGACGCGAGCACGTACCGCTCGCGCCCGACCGCGTCCTTGGCCGGCGCGCGCTGCAGCAGCCGGGTGCGCAGCCTGTCGGCGAGCTCGGCGTACGCGGTGCCCGCCGCGGTGGCGGCCTCGGTGAGCCGGGCGGTCAGCTCGGGCCCGCGGCTGCCATCGGGGTTGACCGTCGCCGCGAGCCCGGCGAAGAAACCCTCCTCGTCACGGTTGCCGGCGTAGGTGTCGCACTGTGCCGCGCATTTCTCGATCTGCCGAACGGCGGCGACCTGGCCCCGGTCCGCGGCCAGCTCGAGGCTCTGCCAGTACCCGGCCAACGCGGCGGGTACGGCGGCCATCCGCTTGGCCACCACCGCAACCTCGTCGTCGGCATCGGTCGGCATCAGGTCGAAGACCATCCGGACGTTCTGCAGCGGGGAGGCGATGACGTTCAGGTCTCCGTGCCGCCAGCCCGAGTCGTACAGGTCGCGTTCCACCTGGAGGCGTTCGGCGAGGACCTCGCGGGCCATGTCATCGGCGACACCGGTGGACTCGGCCGCCGCGAGTCGATCGAGGGTGAAGGTCACCAGCTCATGGCTCTTGGCCAGCCCGGCGGGCGACAGATCGTCCAGCGTCGTCTCGTCGCCGGGGAGCCCGAGATAGGTGGCCATCATCGGGCTGGTCTGGGCGAGGTCGGCGACGTAGGCGTTGGAAATATCGTTGATGTCGGACATTCCGACGACGCTACCGCGCCTCGTCCGGGTCGACATCGGGCTTTCCCAGTGCGTTCTCATCGGCCAGCGCCTGCGCCATCTCCACTGGTCCGTCGTCGGCCGCCCCGTGCGGATCGGCTCCTTCGCCGCTGCTCTGATCATCGGTGGCGTGCCGATGGGCCACCCGGACGGTGAGGTGCGCGGACACCGGGGCGGTGACGAACTGCAGCACCACGATCAGCACCAGCATCCCGATGACGGCCGGCGACCCCAGCCGCAGGCCCACCCCCAGCATGAGCAGCATGATGCCAAGCACCTGCGGTTTGGTGGCGGCGTGGATGCGGCTCATGGTGTCCGGGAAGCGCAGCACCGCGATGCCGGCCAGCAGCGACATCAACGCGCCGAGGACCAGCGCGATGGACGCGATGACGTCGGTGGTGCTCATGTCGCGGCCGCCGGTGCGGGTCCCGCCGCTGTGACCGGGGACGCGATGACGTCGGTGATGCTCATGTCGCGGCCGCCGGTGCGGGTCCCGCCGCTGCGACTGGGGACGCGCTCATCGGCGGTCCCGCGGCAGCAGCTTGGCCAGTCCGGCCGATCCGATGAAGCCCAGCAGCGAGATCACCACCGCGAGGACCAGCGTGATCGAGCTGGCGGACACCGCCGCGAGCAGCACGATGACGCCCACCACGATCGCCAGCATGACGTCCAGCGCCACCGCGCGGTCGATCTGGGTTGGTCCGCGAACGAGCCGGACGGCGGCGCAGGCCGCTCCCCCGGCGAACAGCAAGCCGGCGATCAGCAGGGTGAGCATCATCGGCGCGATCCTCTTCGCCGACCAGCAGCGTCGCCTGCGGTCTCGTCAACAGTGTCGTGGTAGTCACCCAGGGCCAGCCGGATGCGGTGTTCCTGCGCCCGGACCTGGTCGGCGAACGACTCCATGGTCTGCTTCCCCGGGTCGAGCACGTGAATCGTCAGCGTCCGGTCCTCCGAGTCGGCGTCGATGATCAAGCTGCCGGGCACCAATGACACCGCCAGCGCCGTCAGCGCCTCGAGCAGATCCGAATCCGACGCCAGCCGAACCGTGGTGACCTCCGGCCGCGGCAGCCGCGGACGGATCGCCAACCAGGACACCTGGACGCTGGCCACCACCACGTCCCAGAGGAACCGGACGAGCAGCACCAGCATCCGCCACGGATGAATCCCGAACCGGAAATACATGGTGGGCAACGGGAAGAGCAGCAGGATGAGCGCACCGACGGCGATGCCGAGCAGGATGACGATCAGCGACGCCGATCCCCACAGCGCCATCCAGACCAGGGTCAGCGTGGTCAGGGTGATCACATAGGCGCGCCAGCCGCCGCCGTCCGGTCCGCGGTCGCCGCGGATCTCGACGGCCCGCTGATGCAGCCTGCGCACGCCGGTCACGATCCGCTCCCCTGCCCGGTCGCGGTGATCGAACTCGCGGTTGGGTTGGCCAGTGATCCCGCCGAGGGAATGGAGTCAGCGCCGGATCCGGCGGTTGGTGTGTCAGCCGGTGATTCAGCCGGCAGGTTGGTCGGTGCATCGGTGGGCCCGGCCCCGGAGTTCGTGACATCCGACGCCCCGGGTGGCGCCGGCACGCCGGCGTCGAGGACGGCGTCGACGTACACGCTGCGGTTCAGCAGGTTCGCCGCCGCCTGGTCGGTGAGCGCGTAGATCGGGCCGGCCGCAAAGGTCATCAGCAGCCCGACCGCGACGATGGCGGTGGTCGCGCCGACCATCCCGATCGGCAGCCGGGCGGCTTCCTCGGACGCGACCCGGCGCCGGGCCTCCTGCTGGGCGCGCCGCCGGACGGCCAGCGGCCGGCCCGACTCGGTCTGCAGCGCGTCACGCTCGTCCTCGGGCTCGACGACCTCCGGGACCGGACGCCAGAACGCCCGGCCCCACACCCGGACGATGGCGTACAGGGTCAGCAGGCTGGTCAGCGCGCCGCCGGCCACCAGGATGAGCGCCAGCACCCGGCCGTCCTGGACGCCCGCCTCGAACAGGCCGACCTTGCCCAGGAACCCGGACAGCGGTGGCACCCCGGCCAGGTTCATCGCCGGGATGAAGAACACGATCGCCAGCACCGGGGCCGCCGTGGCCAGTCCACCCACCCGCGCGAGCACCGTCGTGCCGGCGACCCGCTCGATCATGCCCGCGCCCAGGAACAGCGCGGCCTGCACCAGGATGTGATGCGCGACGTAGTAGATCGCCGCGCCGAGCCCGGTCTGCGACGCCAGCGCGATGCCGAACAGCATGTACCCGATGTGCGAGACCAGGGTGAAGGACAGGATTCGTTTGATCCCGGACTGGGCGATCGCGCCCAGGATGCCGATCAGCATGGTGAGCAGGGCCGCGATCATCAGCAGGGTGCCGAACGACCCGGGTGGAAACAGCAGCGTCTGCACCCGGATGATCGCGTAGATGCCGACCTTGGTCAGCAACCCGGCGAACACCGCCGTCGCCGGCGCGGGTGCGCTCGGATAGGAGTCCGGCAGCCAGGCGGACATCGGGAACACCGCGGCCTTCACCCCGAACGCCACCAACAGCATGGCCTGCAGCGTCGCCACGATGCCGGGCGCGACCTGCGGGAGCTTCACCGACAGGTCGGCCATGTTCACCGTCCCGGTCGCGGCGTAGATCATCGCGATGGCCGCCAGGAAGATCAGCGAGGACAGCAGCGACACCACGATGTACGGTGCGCCGGCCCGCAGCCGTTCCCGCGTCCCGCCGATGGTGAGCAGCACATAGCTTGCGGTGAGCAGGATCTCGAAGCTGACGAAGAGGTTGAACAGGTCACCGGCGAGGAAGGCGTTGGTGACGCCGGTGGCCAGGATCAGGAAGGTCGGATGGAAGATCGACACCGGGGTTTCCGGGGTCTCCGATTCGTCCGCCATGCCCTGGGAGATGGCGTAGATCAGCACGGTCAGCGCCACGACGCTGGACACCACGAGCATGAACGCGGCCAACTCGTCCGCGACCAGGGTGATCCCGAACGGCGCCGTCCAGCCGCCGACGTGCATCACCATCGTCCCGTTCGCGGTGACCTGCAGCAGCATGGTCAGCTCGACCAGCAGTTGGGTCGCCAGCACGCCGACGGAGATCACCCGCTGCACCCGCGGGCGGCGGGAGGCGACGAGCGTCACGCCCGCTCCGGCCAGCGGGAGGATGACGGCCAGCGGCAGCAGCCAGGTCATTCGTCACCTCCACTGGGATCGGATCCGGCGTACTCGGAGTCCTCCAATTCCTCGGGGATCTCTGGCTCCTTCGTCACCTGGTAGTTCCGGTAGGCCATGGCCAGCAGGAACGTCGACACCGCCAACCCGATGACGATCGAGGTGAGGATCAGCGCCTGCGGGATCGGGTCGGCCATCGCCTCGCCGTCCTCGGCCTGCCCGACGATCGGCGGCACCCCGCCGGTGCCGGA
>DASQFG010000430.1:0-13103 GCA_035633315.1 Nakamurella sp.
CACCGGTTTGGCCTTGTGATCATTGCTGATGCCCGGCGTTGGGTCGGTCGCTCCAACCTGGCTGTCAGCCCGGCCCGCGGCCATGCCGTTTGGCGCGCTGCGCTGTCGTGATCGACTGCGAGACAACAGATCTGTCGGGTCGAGTTGCTGGCGAACGCCCGCTATCCAACCCCGGAGTGCACCCGCGTGTGTGCCTACTCATCACCCGCACGGAATAAGGAGGAATTGCAGTCCGGCATCGGTCGTGTGGATCCCATCGACCTGCGGCAGCCGCGCCGCCGCGGTGGCCTTCTTGATCGGAACGGTGTGGTCCGAGGAAGCTGATCGGGAACCATTCCGTTCCCTCTTGGCGACAGGACGGTCGTGGAGGATCACGCGAGCCATTCCGATGAGGAGCTGTTGCGTGCCGTGGCTGACGGCGACACGGGTGCGTTGCGTGTGCTGTATGAACGGCACGCTCCGTGGGTGTCGGTGCGCCTGGCACGTCGCTGTAATGACCCGGGTGTGGTTGTCGAGGTACTTCAGGACACCTTCGCGGCGGTGTGGCGGGGCGCGGCTGGTTTTCGTGGTGAGGTGAGGTCGCCGGCTGGTTGTGGGGGTGGCGATCCGGCGGCTGGTGTCGCGGCTGCGGTCGCGCGGGCCACACCCTCGAGGTGCCGGTGGCCGAGGTTTTCCTCGGCACCGCGCGGTGAGCGTCGAGGAGCAGGTGCTGTCCGGAGTGGAGTGCGGCGACCTGGGTCGTGCGTTGGCCAGGTTGTCACCGGAGATGCGTGCCGTGGTGCAGACGACGGTGCTGGACGGGCTGACTACCCGGGAGGCGTCCCAACAGCTCAAGACGCTGGACTGCGGGTACCAGCAACTGCTGGGCGTGCATCAGGGGGCGGTCAAGACCCGGCTTTACCGGGCCAAGGTGCAGCTGCGCCGCGAGTTGTTGGAGGGATCGGTATGACCGGCGCTTCACGTTCGGATTCGTGGCATCTCGACGATGAATCGTGCGGCGGTGGGTGGATGGGGTTGCCGGCCAGCTGAGCGGCGTGTCGGTCGAGCAGCACGTGGTGCGGTGCGCTGATTGCCGGGCCGCGGTCGCAGCTCTGGTCCCCGAGCGGCCCTTGCAGCTGGTGTGGGCGAAGGTGCTGGCCGACGTCGAGGTGCCCCGCGCCGGGTTGGCGCAACGGCTCCTGCATCGGTTGGGTGTGAAGACGTCCGATTCTTTGGTGATCGCCTCCGCCGGGGAGAACTCGCCGGGGTCGTCACCCTCGTCGGCACCGTGCTCGTCGTGGCGGTCGACCCCCTACGGCGCTGGATAGAACTGCTCCCACTCGGCGACGTCGCGCATCCTGGGCGAAGTGCGACGCTCTGGATCGCGGTGGTCGGTGCGTGCGCTGTCGTTACGCTGGCCTGCACACGAGATCCGGGCCGACGGGGTCCCTCGCGGCACCGCACCCGAGCCACCGCCGAAGGCCGCGCCGGACGGTTTCCCCTTTCCTGACGATCCACGTCCCGCAGCGGAACTATTCCTGCCGCTCTTAGTTAGTTAGCGACAAGACTGCCATGGGAAGAAACGCAAGAAGACCTGGTGAAATCGACGGCCGCGCCGGGGTTGCCAAGGTCTACCGAATCCTTGGCTATCTCATCGCCGCCGAGGTCGCGGTGCAGGCCGCCGCGATCGCATTCGCCTCGTTCGGTTTCAGCAACTGGATCGACAACGGCGGGGTCGCCGACCTGGCGACATTCGAAAGTGACGACACCAGCTTCACCGGCTTCGTCGGGTACTCGTTCACGGTGTCAACGGCGCCCTGTACATACCAATTCTGTCGCTGGCGTTTCTCGGTTTCTCTTTCTTTGCCAGATCCGTTCCCGGCGGCGTCACGTGGGCAGCCATCGTGATCGGACTCGTCGCATTCCGAGCCTTCCCGGGCTTCGCCGGCCATAGTTACGTCGGACTGGGCCCGCTGCACGGCATCTGTCGGAACACACGGGCCTCACCCTGCCCGGATTGCTCTCGGAATTCGCAAGTCTGCAGAAGTCCTTGGCAGCAGCCGATATCATTGTTGTCGGCATCGCCCACAACAGTTTCGAACTCTCATCCGACAACCCGTGCGGCGCCCCGATCGATGCCAACCAGATGCCTGACTGGTCACGAGTCGACGCTGCCTGCGCGGCAGCGTCGACCGCGAGGTACCGACCCCAGTTCGATCAGTTGTTCTCGCAGACATCGGCATCGCGCGAAGGAAGCCGACGATCCTGCCAACAATCAACCGGTACAACGACTTCATCGGTTGTCCGGAAGGCCACCTGACGCCCGTGCAGGATGAGCAGACCAGATGCTGCTCGACGCCTGGAACACGATGCTCTGCGGCAGCGCCGAAACCCGGGCCTTACCGAGGGGGAGCAACGGTCGCTGACGCCCTCGGGCAGGCCCGCGAAATGGTCTCGGAGCAACCGAAGAACGCGTTGATCGTGATTCAGCTCGTTGACAACGACACTGTCTGTCCCGTACCGCAGGCCGACTTCGCGGGTTTCAGACGCGGTTCGAGTCCGTGCTGGCGGGGCTCGACCAGGGGCTTCCAACGTCCAGGGTCTTTGTGGTCAGCCACTACAGCACGCCGACGAAGGACTTCCAAACTCTTACCCCAGAGCAACGCAGACAGGAGGGCGGGAGCGGCCCTTGCGCGTTCATCGACCCGCAAGGCGCGCTCGTCCCGCAAGAGCTCGATCGGATCGAGTACATCTGCGGAGGTTACGAGGCGGCCCTGACGGCCGGTTGTCTGACGTTCGCACGCTGCCGCCACGACAACGACGCCTTCCGCAACGCGCCGGCGAAGGCGGTGTTCTCGTCACCCATCTACCTCAACCAGTTCGCGCTGTTTGTGCAGGACAGGCATTGCTGGTCACCTGCGGACGGTGCCCCCAGCAGGATTCGAACCTGCGACACACGGTTTAGGAAACCGATGCTCTATCCCCTGAGCTATGAGGGCTGACCTGCGAAAACAGTCTACCGGTCGCGTCCGTGCCACTCCGGCCGCCGAATCGACCGGCAGGGGGCTGACAACAGTCGCGCGATGAAGGATACGTGGCTCGATCGCGACAGTCGTGGGGGGCCATCCGACAGGCCGGATTGCTGAGGTCCTGGTCAGCGACTCCCCTCGGGTGCCAGCCGAGACGGTCCGACATGGGCATTGAGCCACTCGCTGAGAGCCCATGCCCCGCGCCAGGTTTCCGCGATCCGGCGCTTGGCCTGCCGGGTGAACAACCAATCCGGAGCGCCGAACTCGTGGCCGGCGGTGAGACCCTTGTGCTGAAGGAACCGGATGCGGGGATGGTCCCGCGGGTAGCCGCGCGGTGCGGTCGACAGCGCCCGGCCGCTGATTGCGTAGTTGCCTTCGAGCGCGGCGACCCGCGCCACCAGGTCCTCCCCGGTGATCTCGTCGTCGACCGCCTGACGGAAGCGGCGCAACTGGTCGCTGGCCAACTGGTAGTACCCGCTCGCCACGTAGAGTCCCTCCGCATTGATCTGGAGGTAGTAGAACTCGCCGCCCCGACCTTCGGTAACCGCCCCCTGGCTCGTCTTGTACGGGCTCTTGTCGGCGCTGAACCGCACGTCCCGGTTGGGCCGGAAGACCTTGAACTCACCGAACTCCGCGGACAGCTCATGGGTGAGCGCGAGCATCGGTCCTCGCACGGCCGTCTCGTAGACGCCCCGGTGAGCGTTCCAGAACTCCCGCGTGTTCTGCACGGTGAGCTGCTGGTAGAGCTCCGACGCAACGGCCGGAAAGCCTTCGAACGGGGGGACAGTCACATCCTCGGCCACCTGATGACCGTACGTGCTCAGCGTTGGGCCAGCTCGCTACGGTCCCAGATCGCACGTCGATGGCTGTCGCGTCACACACCCCGCCTAGCGGTAGCGTTCGAGGGTCGGCCTCGGCCCCGTGGCGTTCGAGGATCGGACTCGGCCGCGACCGCCCAGATATTCCGGTGATGTGCGCAACCCAGGGCAACCGGCTCGACCGACCGGGCGTCAGCGATACGGGCCCGGTTCTGGGTACTCAAGATCCGTCCAGATTTCAGGTCACGCCGATAGAAGGAGTGAGCGGTAGTGCGGGGTGCCATCGCGGACCGGGTCGGGCAGGCGAGCCCGCCGACCCGGCACGACCCACCCCCGGGGTGCGTCGGGCCGGGTTTGCGGTGACGGACGTCGGAGAGCTGATCGCCGGCCGGTACCGCTTGGTCGACCGGATCGCCGTGGGCGGAATGGGAGTGGTCTGGGAGGGGTGGGACGAGCTGCTGGCTCGCCGGGTCGCGGTCAAACAGGTGCTGATCCAGCCCGGGCTGAGCGAGGCCGACGCCCTGCTGGCTCGCTACCGGGTGATCCGGGAGGCGCGGATCACCGCGCGCCTGCACCATCCGCATGCCGTGACCATCTACGACGTCGTCGACGACGGCGACTACCCCTGCCTGATCATGCAGTTCGTGCCCTCCAGCAGCCTGACCGGACTGCTCCGCGAGCGCGGCACGATGCCGCCCTCGCAGGTGGGCCGGATCGGAGCCGACCTCGCTTCCGCCCTGCACGCCGCCCATGAGGTCGGCATCGTGCACCGCGACGTCAAACCGGGCAACGTGCTGATCACCGATGACGGCTCGGCCAAGCTCACCGACTTCGGCATCTCCCATGCCGCCGGCGACGCCACCCTGACCTCGACCGGGATGGTGTCGGGAACGCCCGCCTACCTCGCGCCCGAGGTGGCGCGCGGCGGGACGTCAGGGTTTCCCGCCGATGTGTTCTCCCTCGGCGCCACGATGTACGCCGCCCTGGAGGGGACACCGCCGTTCGGCCTCGACCCCAACCCGATGGCGGTCCTGCACCGGGTCGCCTCCGGCCAGATGATCCCTCCGCAGCGTTCCGGTGCGTTGACTCCGCTGCTGCTGCGGATGATGGCGCCGGCGCCCGCCGATCGGCCGACCATGTCCGAGGTGTCGCGCACGCTTACCCTGCCTCCGACCGATGCCACGGGCCCTGCGGGCTCACCACCGGGGGAGAGCCTTTCGGCCCGGACGGTGCCGGTCTCCCGGTCCGACCTGACGGCCGCGGAACCCCGCGCCGCCGAACCCCGCGCCGCCGAACCCCGCGCCGCCGAACCCCGCGCCGTCGCGGAGCGGAAGGCCGCGCCGCGCACCAGGTCATCGGCACCCGTTGACTCCGGGCGCCGGCGACCCCCGACAAGCGCCGTCGTCGCCGTCGTCGGGGTTGTCTTGGCAGCGGCACTGACGGCCGGATTCTTCGTGGTCAGTCGCGGCGACGGTGGTCAAGCCACGGTTGCCGCCACCTCGGTGCAGGACCAGGCCGGCATCGCCGCATCGCAGTCACCGCAAAGTCCTTCGCCCAGCACGGATTCGGATCAGATGCAGGCGACGAGCGAAGGGTCCCAGGCCGCGGAGTCCGCTGCCGCGGAGCCCGCTGCCGCGGGCGCATCGGAGCCAGCGGCCGAACTCGCCGCCGCCGTGAGCGGCTACTACGCCCTGATGCCAGCCAACACCGACGCGGGCTGGGCGCTGCTGACGCCGAGCTTCCAGTCCGGCATCGCCCAGGACCGGGAGTACTACAACTCGTTCTGGAGCGGTGTGCAGCGGGTGGTCGCCACTGACGTCACCGGCACTCCCCCCGACACTGCCGAGGCCACCATCACCTACTACTTCACCGACGGCAGGGTCCCGGTGGAGCGCACCGCCTACCGGCTTGTGCGCGACGGTGGCGTACTCAAGATCGACAGCTCGTCGGTGCTGAGCAGCAGCACGGGTTGAGCAGGGATGACGCGATCATTTCGCGGATTCGACACCCTCGGACCCCACCGAACGTGACTTGCCGAGCCGGCGAAGACTCCAACTCGAGGTGTTGCCGCCGGAGCTCGAGGTGGCCGTGAGTTCGCCCGGTTCGAGGACAGGTGCTGGTTGCACGGTGAGATTCGTTGTGGCTACACCGATCGTGTGGGGGGATCGGGCGTCGCCGTTTCGGTCGGGCCAGAGCTTGTCGTCTGGGTCGGTGGGTGTCCAGCCTCCCGGGACCCGGCTGTCCGCACCGAGCCACGGGCCGAGGATGGCCAGCAAGGTGAAAAGCGCGAGGACAACGAGTAGAGCCATTCTCACTCACCTCCGCGTCGATCTCGGTGTCCGGCGCTGGCTTGTGCCGGATGTGTGGCGATGTTGGGGTAGGAAACCTCGGACGCGTCGGAAGCCGGTTGCCGAGCCAGTGCTCGCCGCCGTTTCGGTGCTCCGGGTGGCGCGAGTCGCCGCAGGGTGGCGGTCCGTGCCGCTGGCGATATGCGCTGGGGCCGTGAAGGTGTCGTCGCGAAAGGGCCGCCCGCGGTCAGGAGCGCAGGGCGTCGATCAGGTCCGCGACGATGATCGGGGTTTCGACGGCGCCGACATTGCTCGGTGCCACTGCAAGCACAGCCACGGACAGCTGGTCGTGGGGGACGACGAACAAGAGCGCTTGGTAGCCGGGGATGACGAAGCCGGGATGCCCGATAGCGCCGATACCGCCCAGCCGGTAGTCGAGATCCCCTTGCGGGCCGTCCCCGACGATCAAGGTGCCGAGCCCGTACCGGTCGGTGACGGGGGTGCGCATCGCGGTCGTCCCTTCCGGGGACAGAACCAGTCCGCCGTACAGCCGGTAGCCCCATCGGGCCAGGGCGCCTGCGTCGGCGGCGATCCCGGTGGCCGCGCCGCCGGCGCTGGCGATCGCCCGGTTGGGCAGGAAATGCCCGTCCGGTACCAGATCGTCGGCTTGGTTCGGCGCGGCCACCGGAGGCGGCGGAAGCTGGGCGTCCTGCACCACAATTCGGTCATCACCATTACCGGACAAGAGGTCTCGTTGCACCGCGGTGGCGTATCCAACGCCGGTGATCTTCTCGATGAGCAGGCCCAGCAGCAGGTAGTCGGACATGGAAATGGTGTCAAGGGGCGCGGACCGGGTGATGGTGGGCGTATAGCTCAGGGCCTGTTCGGCTGTCCATGATCGAGTGGGATCGGCCCGGAGCGCCGTCATCAGGTCGTGCGTCGCGTAGTCGGGGATGCCGCTGGTGTGCGACAACGCCTGGCGCACCGTGGTTCCGCGATTGAGTAGGGGACTGTCCAGGTATGTCGACAGCGCCGCGTCAAGGTCGATCCTCCCGTCCTGGGCCAGGAGCAGCACTTCGGCGGCGGTGACCGTGTTGGTGATCTCCGCGATGCCCATCATCGACTCCGGGACCAGCGGCGCACCGTCCCCGTCGACTCCTACCGCGCCGGCCCAGGACCCCTCCGGGGTGACCACAGCGGCCGTCACACCGCGCATCCCGGCGGAGGCTGCGACGGCGGCGATGCGCTGGACCGCGGCCTGCAGGGCCTGCGCTCGTGGCGCGGGCAGCGCGGATCTTGACGGCGGCGGCCACGGCAGCACCCCCGTGGAGTCGGCGCCGGTGTCGGCAACAACTGCCCGCGCGCGGGTCGGAATCGCATGATCAATGGTTGTCGTGCACGCCGTCAGCAGCAGCGCCGCGCCGATCACGGCGAGCCAAAGTGCGCCCACTCGAGACATGTCTGCCCTCCGGTTTCGGATCAACAAAAGCAGGGACGGCTACCCAGGAAAGCGGCGAGTATTCCCAGCCGCTTATCCCGGATGGCCCTGGGAAGAGAACTAGAAAACCGATGGTGGGGGAGGTTGTTTCGCGGTGTCTTCGACGTGGGCGCCGCCGGCGCGTGCGACCCGGCGTGCCTGACGCCGACCGGCTTTCGTCATCTCCGGAGGCAGCGATCGTTCGACTCGCCGTTGTTGCCAGTAGTCATACAGGCCCGCCACGACGATGAGGGAAAGGAAAAGGCCAAGCAACCAGTAGGTGATGATTCCCATCACTGCACCTCCATCGGTGTCGCCACGAATACGTTTCGGTAGGACTGATCTGCGGCGTTGGGTGTCGATGTCCCGTCCTTGACGACACCGGCACATCCGCCGAGGACCAAGCCCGCACGAGGGCCGAGGTGTTCGGATCAGCTGCGTAGCGCCGCGGCCAGTCTTTTGGCGATCACGTCGATTGGACCGCCGGGCCCGACGCCGAGGACCGCGACAGACAACTGCTCGGCAGGGGTCACCGACAGTACGGTCACGTAGCCGCTGGTCCGGCCGCCATGACCGATCACGCCGCCGCGCGGTCCCCATGGTTGTTCGAAGATTTCAGTGCCCAATCCGTAATCGGGGGCAACCTCGGTGGCAAGTTCCACCGTGCGAGCCGACGGGAGGATCCGCCCGCCGTACAGCCGGTAGCCCCACCCGGCCAAAGTCGCTGCATCAGCGGCGATGCCGCCGGCTGCGCCCGCGGCGGTGGCCAACGACCTATCAGGTACGAATATCCCGTCGGGCACCGCATCTGGCAGTCCTTCCGGGCTCAGGCCCGCAGCGGCCAGCGGCGGGACCGGCCGCTCGGCGTCCTGCACGACCATCCGGGTGGTGTCGACGGCGAACAGGTCGCGGCGGACCGCCTGGTCGTAGCGCAGGCCGGTGATCTTCTCGATCAGCACACCGAGCAGCAGGTAGTTGGAGTTTGAGTAGTTCATCAACGGGGACCCGGGATCACCCGGCGGATCAGTGGCATAGCTCAGCGCCTGTGGTGCCGTCCACGACCGGGTCGGATCGGACGTCGCTGTGTCGATGAGGGCGGGCGTGATGTATTCGGGAGCACCGCTGGTGTGCGAAAGCAACTGTCGGACAGTGGGATTGCGCTGCAACAGCGGGTTGTCGAGGTAGGTCGACGCAGGCGCGTCCAGGTTGATCAGACCGGACTGCTCGAGGAACACCACCTCCGCGGCGGTGACCGTTTTGGTGATCGAGGCGATGGCCATCATCGCCTCGGGAACCAGGCGTACGCCTGCGCCGTCGACGTCGGCGGCCCCCGTCCAGGAACCGGACGCCGACACCACGGCGGCGGTCACTCCGACCAACTGGGTGGAGTCCCTGACCGCCCGATCCAGGGCGGCCTGCAGCGCCCGTTGGCGCGTGGCCGGCAGGGCCGATCCGGACGGTGCCGGGAACGGCAGTTGCAGCACCGAGAGCACCTGGTCGCCGGCCGCGGCGGCGGGTTGCGGCGACGCAGCCGCGGTCGCGGCGATCGTGTCGCCGCCGACCGGCGTTGTGATCGATCCGGTGCAGCCGGCCAGGGTTGCCAGCGCAGTCGTGTAGAGGAGCCATCGCGGGCCCGCTTTTGGCATGATCATCGTCCCTCTCGAGGTAGGTCCTTGGGATAGGTCCTTGGGATAGCGGCTGTTTCCGATGAGCCGCATCGCGTCTCTGGCAAGCGCCCGTCGGCGATGTTGTTCAGGAGGTGCCCGCTTTGCCCGAGTGATCCAGAAAAGGCTGTTGTGCTGTCCGGTGAAATGTCAGGACGCGATGGATTGCCGTCCTCGCGCACGTCCAGTGGTGTCCGGCTGCCGAGAGAGCCGACCCGTTCCGGGGCTCGAGCTGTGGTGTCGGGCGCGACCCCGTCGATCCAAACACCCGGTCCGACAAGGAATTTGGTGCGCAGCGCTGGCACCTCCTGAGCGGTCGGTGATTGGCCCGTTCGTCGACGGGTGAGCCATCCTGGGTGCGGCGTCGTTCGTGTGCCGGGATTTCGTGCGGTGGTTCCCGGAGAGTGCCGGCCGAGGTGCTGTTCTAGATCAGCGGGCCGAGGCTGAATTCTCGTCCTGGTGTCGAACGAGATTCCGCGGTGATCCTTCGGCGACCATCACCAGTAAGTGGTCGACGAACTGGAAGGAGGGATGCGACGTCATCGCGTCTCCCTTCTGCGGTGGCGCGGGAGTCGTCGTGTCGGATCGCCCGTGACCCCTGATCCGAAGAATGACACTCCGGCGCCTAGAATGGAAGCATGGTTGCAATATTGCAGGGCACATCGCAATCGGTTCGTCCGTTTCGCCGGGCTCGGACCGCTCTCGAGTGGGTCCGGCGGTGAACCAGCCGGATTCGCCGTCGGTCCGGGAACGCCGGCTGGCCCGGGAGTTGCGGGAGGCCAGGGTGGGTGCGCAAGTGGCCGGAAGCGAGGTTGCCCGGTTGCTGGGATGGTCGGCGTCCAAGGTCTCGCGGATCGAGACCGGTCGAATCGGGATCAGCCTGCCGGATCTCGATCGGCTGGTCGAGCTGTACCGGCTGCCGGGCGAGCAGGCGGAATATCTGCGGCGGTTGGCTCCGGCCGCGCGCGTGCGAGGCTGGTGGGACGCCTACGCCGATTCGCTGTCCGCCGGGTTCTCCGGACTGCTCCGTTTGGAGGCGGGATCGCAGGCACTGTCCAGCTATTGCGCGGTGATCCCGCACCCGTTGTTGATGACGCCCGATTACGTCCGCCAGGTCGTGCTGGCCACCTGGCAGGCACCATCCCCGCACGAAGTCGACCGGCGGGTTCGGATCGCCGGGCGCCGTCAGGCCGTCTTGCAGCAGCAGGAATCCCGGCCACGCCTGCGCCTGTCACTCGTCATCGACGAGGCCGTGCTGCACCGGTCCGCCGCTCCGCCGGGCGACCCCCGAGCGGCAGCCATCCGACTGGATCAACTCGACCGACTCGCGGACGCCGGTGGTTGGCCCAACGTCACGATCCAGGTGCTGCCGTACACCGCGGGCATCCCGCCCGTCAGCGCGGGGTCGTTCTCGCTGCTGGAATCGCGGGCCACCGGCACCCCCGATGTCGTCTACCTGGAGAACAAGACCCGCATCTTCTTCATCGACGCCGAACCCGAAGTCGACCGCTACGCAAGGGACTTCGCGTTGCTCACCGAACTCGCCCTGTCCCCGGAGGAATCCGTCGATGTCATTCGAGCCGTGGCCCGCACCTTGAAGGCCACGAGTACCAGCAAGCGAGTCACGACCAAGCGGTAATCCGTCCGGCCCGCCCGGAATCCTGCTCACCCTGGTGACCGGCGGCGGACGGTGGCAGGCTGCTGCACCATGGCAGAAGAAATCGACCGGTACGCGGGCTTCTACTACAACATCACCACAGGACAGGTCGAACGTTGGGGTCAGAGCCCGGAGAAGGATCTGCTGGGACCATTCGCCACCGCCGCGGAGGCGGCGAATGCCTTGGAGATCATCAGGGCGCGGGAGGAACGTAAGGAGGCCGAGGACAGGGAATGGCGGGAGGGGAAATTGCGCTGAAGAACGATTGATCGCGGTTGCTGGTCGCCGTCGTTCATCATTCGGCGGATGTCGTTGCCAGCATTTCCTTGACGGCACCCATCGGCGGGCCACGCCTCGGGTCGGTCTGACCTGCGGAACACGCACTCGTTCACCGTCGGTTCGCCTTCTGATCTGACGTTGTCGCAGGCGCTGCGGTGTCTACGGCGATGATCACCCGCTGGCTGCCGCGGAGTGCGGCGAGGTGCTTGTCGGCGGACGGTCTGACCGGCCAGCCAACGAAGAACCCATCGGGCCCTTTCGGGGTGAGCCCGTCCGGGGTGTTGCGGGACTTGATCATCGCGCGCCCGTCCCCGAGAGCACTTTCTCCAGTGGGGTGCGGAATTTCGGAGTGACCCGCACACCGTCGAGCCACTCGGTGAGCCGGGCGCCCTCGGCCTCGACGGCGGAAGTGGCTGTCGTGCCGATGTTCTCGAGCAGTCGCCAGACGACCGTGCCGTCGGGACGTTGGGCCCAGCCGCCGACGACCCTGCCGTCGCACCAGACGGTGGGGCCGATGTTGCCGGTCTTGTCGAACAACGCCGGTCGATGGTCCTGACTGATGTACCAGTCTCGGCAGGACCAACCCATCGGTGTTGGGTCGAGGGCGGGTAGCAGCGCCACCCACGGTTGCGGTGCGACGACCGGTTCGATGTCGCTGCGCAGCAGCACGCCGACCTCGCCGCCGAGATCGACCTGAACCGTGTCGTTCGCTGCGACCGCGCAGCGGGTATCGCCGAGATTCCATCCGGTCCACCAGGCGATATCGGCCATGGTTCCCGGCCCGAAGCGGGCGAGCCACTGCCGGACGAGTTCGGTCCTGGCGTCATCGGTGGACAGGGTCGGAACGCCGTCCGGGAGCCACTTTTCGACCGGCGACCACTTGTACTGGCTGCCGAACCACCCGCCGCCGGGTCGCCCGCGGACGATCCTGCCCTCGGCCGACAAGAGGTTCAGCACCCGGCTGGTGATGTTCGCGGGGCCGCCGTAGGCCTTGCCCTCGGCGTGGGTGAGCTGGGTGCGGAGTCGAGGCTCGGCGCGTGACAGTTCCACAGCGGTCGCCTCACCGGATTCGCGCAACAGGCGGAGGACGGCATCGTCGAGCTCGGTCAACCAGGTCGCGGGATCGCTGATGACGGTCGGTAGGTCCGTGACGGTGGCCAGGTCTTTGACCAGCCCGCGGCGCAGGCGTGCGGCGACCGCGTCGCTCGACGAGTGCTGAACAACGGACGCCGATCCCGTCGGCACCACGAACATCGTGCGACGCATCCCGAGCATGCGGATGAGAGTTCGATCCGTGTAGAGCGCTTCGGCCATGTCGTTCGGGTGCAACCTTTCAATCCTGGCGGCGGCGGAGAGGTACACCGACGCAGGGTCGGTGGCATGCAGGGCGACCAGATCGTCGACGAGTGCTGTCGGAGCGATGCCCCGGGCTCTCGCCGCGAGGTGGTGACGGATGCCTAGCCGCGCTCGTCGCTCGTCGACGCAGATGCTGCGTAGAGTTTCCGTCGAGGTCGACGCTGGGGTGAGCCCGCGTGAAGGTGTCCGCGCGCGCGTGGCGTTTGTCGGGACCGGAGCCTGGTTCACCGGCGCTGTTCGCGCTGCTCCCGGTGGTTCGGCAATCGGTGTGCGCTCCGGCGGATCGACCGGCGCGTCGGGCAACGAATTGCCGCGGAGCTGTGCTCGGTTCGCGTGTGCCATCGGTCTCCGTTCGTCGCCCGTGTACCGCCAAGCATCGCTGCTCGGTGCGGGTCTTGTCACCGGCTGTGTTGCCCTGCCGATCGTCGGGGTGCCATCGGGAGCGCGTCAGAACGGTGGCTCCTCGCTCGCCACCATCGCGGGTACGGCGTGATTGGGTGCGGCGTTGGTGTCGCCTGCTTCGGCATCGGTCACCGTCGAGGGGTGCTGTCCTGGG
>DASQFG010000431.1:0-4649 GCA_035633315.1 Nakamurella sp.
CCGACCCTGCCGACCGGGACGCGGTGCTGAGCCTGCTGAACCGGGCCGGCGCGACCGTCACCGCGCAGATCCAGGTGACCAAGGACTTCACCGACCCGGCGCGCGCGGACGAACTGCGGTCGCTGGCCGCGAAGTCACTGCCCACCGGTGCGACGCTGCCCGAGGTGCCGCAGGTCGGTGCGGTCGCCGGCGGCCTGCTGGGCTCGGTGATCGTCGTCAAGCCGGACGGTTCCGGTGCACCCAACCCCGATCAGGCGGCGGCGGCATTGGCCGCGCTGACCAGCGGAGGCTTCGTCTCCGTCACCGGTACCCCGGCGCCGGGGAGTTCCGTGGTGATCCTGACCGGCGGTGCCGTGACAGGCGGCTCCGAGGCCGACCGGGCGGCGGCCGTGGCGGACCTCGCCTCGCAGCTGAAGAAGTCGGCCACCGGTGTTGTTGTCGCCGGCCGGACCGGCTCCGAGGGCGAGACCGGTGTCGTCGGCGTGATCCGCTCAGATACGGCCGCCACCGCGGCGGTCACGACCGTCGACAACCTGGA
The DNA here is from genome assembly GCA_035633315.1 of Nakamurella sp. Classification (GTDB taxonomy): domain Bacteria; phylum Actinomycetota; class Actinomycetes; order Mycobacteriales; family Nakamurellaceae; genus Nakamurella. The sequence continues at coordinate 539 of DASQFG010000431.1, forward strand.
CACCTCCTCGGGCCGGCTGGCCGCGGTGCTCGGCCTCGTCGAGCAGAACGGCGGTGGGGTGGGCCGGTACGGTCTCGCCGAGAACGCCCAGGCCCAGGTGCCGACGCTCGCCGTCGGCTGATCCCCCGCAGCGCGCCGCACCGGGTCCACGCCATATCAGACCGCCGCACCCGGCCGCACCGCCGCAATCGACTCGCCAGGATCGGCCCTCTCCGGGCGACGGAGAGGGCCGAAACCGGCGACTTGATTCGCATCTTCGGGCCGTTGCACCGTGTCAGCACCGCCCGCGATCTCCCCGTTTCGGGGGTGTCGACCTGCGCTGATGCCGCCCGGGGCCGACGTGATGTTAGGGTGAAATCCCGTGGGGCGGGCGCCGGCAAAGGCGGTCGTCGAGCCCGTTCGTCGAGGTTGGCGACGGACCAGCGCCGGACACTCCGGCGGTGGCCACTGTCGGATTCGTCCGACAACGGACACGGGGAGTTGCCTTGGCACCAATGCCGCGGATCACCAAGCACATCTTCGTCACCGGCGGCGTCGCCTCGTCACTGGGTAAGGGTCTGACGGCATCCAGCCTCGGCCGGTTGCTCACCTCCCGCGGATTGCGGGTGACCATGCAGAAACTCGACCCGTACATCAACGTCGATCCCGGCACGATGAACCCGTTCCAGCACGGCGAGGTCTTCGTCACCGAGGACGGCGCGGAAACCGACCTGGACATCGGGCATTACGAGCGGTTCCTGGACCGCAACCTGTCGGCAGATGCCAACGTGACCACCGGCAAGGTCTACTCACGGGTGATCGCCAGGGAACGCCGCGGCGAGTACCTCGGCGACACGGTGCAGGTCATCCCGCACATCACCAACGAGATCAAGGACCGGATCCGGGCGATGGCCGACCCCGATCCGGACGGGAGATCGCCCGACGTGGTGATCACCGAGATCGGCGGAACCGTCGGCGACATCGAGTCGCTGCCGTTCCTGGAGGCCGCCAGGCAGGTCCGGCACGAGGTCGGCCGGGACCACGTGTTCTTCCTGCACGTCTCGCTGGTGCCCTACCTGGCGCCGTCCGGGGAGCTCAAGACCAAGCCGACGCAGCACTCGGTCGCCGCGCTGCGCAACATCGGTATCCAGCCCGACGCGTTGATCTGCCGCGCCGACCGGGAGATCCCCGAGCCGCTCAAGCGCAAGATTTCGCTGATGTGCGACGTCGACGCCGAGGCGGTGATCTCCACCCCGGATGCCCCGTCCATCTACGACATTCCCCGGGTGCTGCACCGCGAGGGCCTGGACGCGTACGTTGTGCGCCGGCTCAGCCTGAGCTTCCACGACGTCGACTGGACGGTGTGGGGAGACCTGCTCGACCGGGTGCACCACCCGGCCGAGACGGTGCGGATCGCGATCGTCGGCAAGTACATCGACCTGCCGGACGCCTACCTGTCGGTGACGGAGGCGCTGCGCGCGGGCGGGTTCGCGCACCACGCGCGGGTCGAACTCGTGTGGGTCGCCTCCGACGACTGCCAGACCTACGCCGGTGCCTCCGTCGCCTTGGGTCACGTGCAGGGTGTGCTGATCCCCGGCGGCTTCGGGGTGCGCGGCATCGAGGGCAAGATCGGCGCGATCAACTACGCCAGGATGAACCGCATCCCGGTGCTCGGGCTGTGCCTTGGCCTGCAGTGCATCGTCATCGAGGCCGCCCGCAACCTCGCGGGGCTGGGCGGCGCGAACTCGGCGGAGTTCGATGCCAACGCCGCGGACCCGGTGATCGCCACCATGGCCGACCAGACCGACGTCGTCGCCGGGGCCAAGGACATGGGCGGCACCATGCGGCTCGGCGCCTACCCGGCGCGGCTGGTCCCGGGCTCGCTGGTCGCCGAGATCTACGGCAGCACCAGCGTTTCCGAACGGCACCGGCACCGGTACGAGGTCAACAACGCGTACCGGGACGCGCTGGAACAGGCCGGGATGCACCTGTCGGGCACGTCGCCGGATTCCTCACTGGTCGAGTTCGTCGAACTCGACCGGAGCCAGCACCCGTTCCTGGTGGCCACCCAGGCGCACCCCGAGTTCAAGTCGCGGCCGACCCGTCCGCATCCGCTGTTCGCGGCGTTCGTCCGGGCTGCGCTGGACTATCTGGAATCCGAGCGATTGCCGATCGGTGAGGACGAGATGGCTCCGCTGGAATCCGTGGCCGACCCGGTGGGCGCCCGATGAGGGCTGTGCCACAACGGTTGTCGGACAGTCTGTCGGCCGGTCAGCGGTGAGCGAGTCGGCGACCACCGGGCTGCCGCTGTTCTCGGTGACCTCCAGCCAACGGGTGTTCGACGGCGCCGTCACAGCGGTGCGCATCGACGACGTGGTGATGCCGGACGGCACGACCGCGAAGCGGGAAGTGGTCGAGCACGACAACGCGGTGGCCATCGTCGCGCTCGATTCCGCGGGCGGCTCAGGTGCTGATGCTGATCCGGATCCCAGAGTGATCTTGATCGAGCAGTACCGGCACCCGCTGGGCCGGCGGCTGTGGGAACTGCCCGCCGGGCTGATGGATGTGGACGGCGAAGGCGCGCAGCAGACCGCGGCCAGGGAACTCGTCGAGGAGACCGGGTACGCAGCGGCGAACTGGTCGGTGCTCGTTGACGTCGCGCCGTCACCGGGTTTCTCGGAGGAGATCGTGCGGATCTTCCTGGCCACCGACCTGACCCAGGTCGGGCGGCCGCATCCCGGTGATCACGAGGAGGCGGAGCTCCGGGTGGTGCTGGTCCCGTTGTCCACGGCGATGCAAGCGGTGCTCGACGGGCGCATCGTCAACGGCATGGCGGTGTCCGGGATCCTGGCGGCCGAGCGGACCCTGCGCGAGGGCCCCGTGGAGCGAGCGGGGTCGTTCGGAGACCTGCCGTGGACTACCCCCACCGGTTCGGACATCCCGGGAGCGCCGCCCCTTGCGGGATCAGAGGATCGGTGACGGCTCCGCCATCGGTGACGGGCGCGGGAGGCGCCACCCCGCCCGATGACGCCCCACCCGATGGCGCCGCAGACGATGACGCCCCACCCGATGGCGCCGCACCCGATGGCGCCGCAGACGATCACGCCCCACCGTCCGCGGCACTGACCTCGGCGCTGCGCGTCTACCTCGACCATCTCGCGGTGGAGCGCGGCGTAGCCCGGAACACGCTGCTGTCCTACCGTCGCGACCTGGAGCGCTACCTGCAGTTCCTGGCTCGCGCGGGCCGGACCGACGTCCACCAGATCACCGCCGCCGACGTGTCCGAGTTCCTCGCGGTGCTGCGCACCGGGTCCCCGGACCATCCGCCGCTGGCCGCCTCCTCGGCGGCGCGGGCGGTGGTCGCGGCCCGCGGATGGCACCGGTTCCTGGTCGCGGAAGGGGCTGTGCTCGGCGACGCCTCGCGTGATGTTCGGCCGCCCACTCCGGCTCGCCGACTGCCCAAGGCGTTGCCGGTCAGCACGGTCGCCGCGTTGCTCGAGGCGGCGTCCGGTGACGACCCCCGCGGGCTGCGGGACCGGGCCCTGCTGGAGCTGCTGTACGCCACCGGAGCCCGGATCAGCGAGGCCGTCGGGCTGGATGTGGACGACGTCGACGTCCGGAGCCAGATCGGCCGCCGCGCCGCCGGGAACTCGGCGGAGGGACATGCCCGCGGCAGCGTCGATCAGCAGACCGCTGAGGACGCTGACCTGCCGGCCCTGTCGGTGGTGCGCTTGCGGGGCAAGGGATCCAAGGAACGGTTGGTGCCCGTCGGCTCCTACGCGGTGGTGGCGGTCCAGGCGTATCTGGTGCGAGGTCGCCCGGCGCTGGCGGCGAGCCGCTCGGCCCGCGGCCCGGCCGGCGCGCTGTTCCTGAACAGCCGCGGCGGCCGGCTCACCCGGCAGGGTGCGTGGCAGGTGATGCGGGACACCGCGGAACGCGCCGGCATCGGCGGCCGTGATGGTGCTCCCGCGGTGTCCCCGCACACGTTGCGGCACTCGTTCGCCACCCACCTGCTGGAGGGTGGCGCCGACGTGCGCAGCGTGCAGGAGCTGCTGGGTCACGCGTCGGTGACCACCACGCAGATCTACACGCTGGTCACGGTCGATTCGCTGCGCGAGGTGTACGCCATCGC
>DASQFG010000432.1:0-2560 GCA_035633315.1 Nakamurella sp.
GTCTCGGAATCCAGGGTGGCGAAGAGCGTGACGTCGATGCCGTGGCGGACCAGTCCCTCGGTGATCAGGCTGGTGACCTGCTCCCAGGGGCCGTAGTGCGTCGGCGGCGTGCGCCACGCTATCGGTCCGAGCATGCCAACCTTGAGCATCTGCCCGTCCCCTCAGCGCCGGCGCACCTTGCGCGGCCCCGCGGGGTGCCGCCGACCCAGATCGTCAGTGTAGGGGCCGGTCCGGGCTCGGTCGGACCGGTCGGATCATCACCAGATGCCGACGTGTTTCGGCGCGGTCAGTTGTTCGGCGATGCCGTCCGCCCAGTGCCGGATCCGATCGAAATCCCGGAAGTCCCCGGCCATGGTTCCTTTCGCCATCTTCTTCGCGATGAATCCCTTGGCGGTCGCCGGCTCGATCCGCCCGCCGAAGGTGACCGGCTTCGGTGCGCCGATCGACTCCGCAAGCCGGGCGACCTTCGTCGGAACGGCCACCTGCATCGTCTCGGCATCCTCGCCGGTCTCGGGATCCTCGCCGAGGGGTCCGCTCTGGAACAACCAGACCGGAATCGGGTCGCCGCGGTGAGCCAACGACAGCAGCCGGATGGCCTCTGGACGCCACCGGTTGGTGTAGATCGCACTGCCGATCACCGCCGCGTCGTACCCTTTGAGATCGTTCACCTCAGCGGCATTGTGGACGTGGGCCTCGATTCCGTCGCGCGTCAGTTCGTCACCGATCGCGTCGGCGATGCCTTTCGTCGCACCCATTTTGGTGGCGTAGGCCACCAAAACCTTGATCATCGAACCCTCCCCTTGTTCCCTAGGGCTGACTCGTGAGCTGCCTACTGGGCAGTTCCGCGAACGCACGACGATGCGATGGCCCCGCGCGATCAGGGCGTCACAGCGAGCCGAAATTCGCATCCCGGTAGGCCTTTGCCCGCGACCGTGCGGAGACGATGCCCACCACGATCAGCACCGTGCCCAGAGCCACCAAGCCGATGCCGACACCGATCAGCACCCAGCCCACCGGCGCCAAGGCGGGAACCGTCGCGGCCAGCGAGACATCGGCGATGACCGGTGCGCTGCCGTCCGCGTTCATCACGACCAGCACCCACCGGCCGGGCTCGGCATTCCAGCTCACCGTCTGCTGACCGACACCCGAGACCGACGCCACCCAGAAGTCCCGGGTGCCAGGAAGCACCGATGGCTGGGCGGAACCCTGCTGCTGGTAGGACGCGGAGAACGGGAACGCCCGGATCGACGTCACCCGATCCGAGCGAACGCCCGACAGGTACTGCGACACAGCAGGTTCCCTGCCGATGCCGGCAAACACCGGAACGTCGGTGGAGGTGCTCTTCGCGCGAATCTGCACCTCGCCGAGCCAATTACCGCCGGCCGTCCCGCTGCCGTTGACCCAGCCGATATCGGCCGTGCCGAATTGCAGTGCATACCCATCGCTGCTGAATGTTTCGGTCGGAGTGCTCAGCATCCCGTCGGCATTCCTGGCGTGGCTGTTCACCACCAGCACCGCGGCACCGCCCGCGACGGACCCGAGGCCCCCGAGCGCGAGCAGCGAGCCCAGCACCACTGCGATCACACTGCCTGCGCCCCAACCACTTCCGGAGGGTGCGCGGGCAGGCGGGGGCGGTGGGGGCCACCCCTCCGGGGCGGCAGGCGGCGGCCCGACGAACGGCACCGGCGGGGTGAGCGCGGTGTCCGACCCGACGACGGCGGTGTCCGACCCGACGACGGCGGTGTCCGACCCGACGACGGCGGTGTCCGACCCGATGACGGCGGTGTCCGACCCGATGACGGCGGTGTCCGACCCGATGACGGCGATGGCCGGATCACTTCCGCCGACGTCCAACCGGAACGGCGGGTAGGAGTCGGTCATCAGACCGACATAGGCGCTGACCCGCAGGACCCAACGGTCCAGGCCGAGGATGAAGTCGAACAGTCCTCGCGGATATCGGCCGGTGAACAGCAGCGCGACTCCGGCGAAGCACACCAGCAGCCCGACCAGCCCGCCACCGAAACTGAATAGCCATTGGCCCGCGCGGCTTGCCAGATAGGAACCGCCTCCGACGAAGATCGCCACCAGTACCAGCTGGGGCAATGCCAGCAGCCACTTGACGAGTACCAACCCGTGCGAAAGCCTGTCCGGATAGCCAATGTCCAACGTCGCCGGGTAGTCGGGCTCGTCATGGAGGCTGAACGGCGGATACCGATCGGTGCCCAGCGCGCCGTAGGCGTAATACGCCACTCGCCATGACCACCGCAGGACACCGACGTTGAAGTCGAAGAGCACGCGGGGGTATCGCCCGGTGAACAGGATCGCGAAGAATGCGATGAAGGTCAGCACCCCGAACGCGATCCACAGGAAGGACAGCAGGATGAGGTGCGGTATGACCAGCAGCCACTTGACCAACCACAGCCATCGGTTGAGCGGCACATCCAGCTGGCCCTGCAGACGGACGGGACTTGCGGCAGCCACCGATGTCACGGCGCGCCTCCTCGACTGACACGGTTCGGAACAGTCCTACATTGGTCCGTTTTCGCCCGTTTGAGCAGAG
>DASQFG010000433.1:0-2724 GCA_035633315.1 Nakamurella sp.
GCCGCCGCGCCCCTGTCGAGCGTGAAGATCCCGGCGGGCACGACGGCCGGCCAGGCGATCAGGGACCACGGCCTGCCGACCACCGGCCCGCAGGCCGTGGTCGTCGTCCGGGACGCGCAGGGCCAATTGCGCGACCTGGCGTGGGCGCCTAGTGAGGACGCCGAGGCGGAGCCGGTCCCGGCGGACTCGGACGACGGCCGGTCGGTGATCCGGCACTCGGCGGCGCATGTGCTCGCCCAGGCCGTCCAGCAGGCCTTCCCGGACGCCGAACTCGGGATCGGCCCGCCGATCAAGGGCGGCTTCTACTACGACTTCGGTGTCGACCGACCCTTCACCCCGGAGGATCTTGTCGATCTCGACAAGCGTATGCGCAAGATCATCAAGGCGGGACAGCGGTTCTCCCGGCGGGTGGCGGAATCGCCCGAGGCCGCCCGCGAGGAGTTGGCCGACCAGCCGTACAAGCTGGAACTGATCGACATCAAGAGCGACGTCGCCGACGGCGAGGCGGCGGACAGCGCGGAGGCGAGCGTCGAGGTCGGCGCCGGCGAGCTGACCATCTATGACAACCTGCATGCGCACACCGGCGACCGGGTCTGGAGCGACCTGTGCCGCGGGCCGCACGTGCCGACCACCCGGTACATCCCGGCGTTCCAGCTGACCCGCACCGCCGCCGCGTATTGGCGGGGGAGCGAGAAGAACCCGCAACTGCAGCGCATCTACGGCACCGCCTGGGAGTCGCCGGAGGCCCTGGCGGAGCATCTGGAGTGGCTGACCGAGGCGGAGCGGCGCGATCACCGCAGGATCGGCGCCGAGCTCGACCTGTTCTCCTTCCCGGAGGAGATCGGTTCGGGGCTGGCGGTTTTCCACCCCCGCGGCGGCATCATCCGCAAGGAGCTGGAGGACTACTCGCGGCAGCGGCACACCGAGGCCGGGTACTCCTTCGTGAATTCACCGCACATCACCAAGGCCGATCTGTTCCACACCTCCGGCCATCTGGACTGGTACGCGGACGGCATGTTCCCGCCGCTGCACGTCGACGCCGAACTGGCCGAGGACGGGACCATTCGCAAACCGGGCCAGGACTACTACCTCAAGCCGATGAACTGCCCGTTCCACTGCCTGATCTTCCGCGCCAGGGGACGGTCCTACCGCGAACTGCCGCTGCGGTTCTTCGAGTTCGGCACCGTCTATCGGTACGAGAAGTCAGGCGTGGTGCACGGTTTGACCCGGGTGCGAGGGATGACCCAGGACGATGCGCACATCTTCTGCACCCGCGAGCAGATGCGTGACGAGCTGGGCAGCCTGCTCGGGTTCGTGCTCGACCTGCTGGCCGACTACGGCCTGGAGGATTTCTACCTCGAGCTGTCCACCCGCAACGAGGACAAGTACGTGGGCACCGCCGAGCTGTGGTCGGAGGCCACCGCCACCCTGGAGGAGGTGGCCACCGCGTCCGGGCTCGATCTCGTCCCTGACCCGGGCGGCGCGGCGTTCTACGGACCGAAGATATCCGTGCAGGCCAAGGACGCCCTGGGCCGGACCTGGCAGATGTCGACCATCCAGCTGGACTTCAACACCGGGGAACGGTTCGAGCTCACCTACACCGGACCGGACGGCTCCCGGCAACGTCCGGTGATGATCCACCGTGCGCTGTTCGGCTCGATCGAGCGGTTCTTCGCGGTTCTCACCGAGCACTACGCCGGCGCGTTCCCGGCGTGGTTGTCGCCGGTGCAGGTGGTGGGGATCCCGGTCGCGGACGCGTTCGGTGACTACCTGGAGGGCATCGTCGAGAAGTTGCGGCGGCGGGGGATCCGCGCCGAGGCCGACCACTCCGACGACCGGATGCAGAAGAAGATCCGCAACCACACCACCGGGAAGGTGCCGTTCCTGCTGCTGGCCGGCGGCAAGGACGTCGAGGCCGGGGCGGTGTCGTTCCGCTTCAGGGACGGCACCCAGGTCAACGGCGTACCGGCGGAGCGGGCCATCGACGCCATCGATCAGTGGATCGCCCGGCGGGAGAACTCCTCACCGACCGCGGAGAAATTCGCGGACCTGCAACCGGCCGCCCTGGAGCCGACACCGGACATGGTCGCTCGCCCTGACCCTGCTGCCAGCGGGGCGCCAGGTGACTGATCCGGAGTTGGTGCCACAGGACGGCATCGGCGTCCCCGATCACCTGGCCCGGCTGTGGACGCCGCACCGGATGGCCTACGTCACAGGCGGGTCGAGCACCGGTTCGCGACCGGAGGGCACCGACGCCGGAATCGCCGAGCCCGGCGAGCCTGCCTGCCCGTTCTGCCACATCCCGACGCTGCCCGATGCCGAGGGACTGATCGTCGCCCGCGGCGAGGAGGTGTACGCGGTGCTGAACCTGTTCCCGTACAACCCTGGCCACCTGATGGTCGTCCCTTACCGGCACATCGCCGACTACACGGAATTGCTGGCCGACGAACTCACCGAGTTCAGCGAGTTCACCCGTCGGGCGCTCGGGGTTGTCCGCTCGGTCAGCGCCCCGCACGGGTTCAACATCGGGATCAACGCAGGCTCGGCGGCTGGCGCCGGTATCGCCGCGCACCTGCATCAGCACCTGGTGCCGCGCTGGGGCGGCGACTCGAACTTCATGCCCGTCGTCGGCCAGACCAAGGTGCTGCCGCAACTGCTCGCCGACACCCGCCGGCTGCTGGCGGAGGCCTGGGCCGCCCGACAACGGTGACCGCACTGTAGGGA
>DASQFG010000434.1:0-5146 GCA_035633315.1 Nakamurella sp.
ATCAGGCTGAGCTGGCGGCCTTTTCCCGTGCATCGTTGTCGCGCTTGACCTGCTCGGACATCCGCAGGTCCTCCGGGCGCAGCGGCCCGGTCGGCTGCAGCGGGCGGTCGATCAGGTACCGGACGTAGGCGTAGGGCGTGAAGAATCCCGGGAGATCCTCGCCCAGCGCCGCTTCGGTGAAGACGTCACGGGCCTCGTTGACGTGCCGGTGGCCGCGCTCGTCGGTGGCCTGCTTGTGCAGGTTGTCGATCTCGTGCCCGACCAGCTCGTTGACCAGTTCCGGGGTGACGACGAGCCCCTCGGTCAGCAGGATCCGGTAGTGCAGCCACTGCCACACCTGGGTCCGCGAGATCTCCACCGTGGCGGCGTCTTCCATCAGGTTGTCGATGGCCACCGCGCCCTGCTCGCTGACCCAAGCGGTCAGGTAGCGGAGCGCCACGGAGATGTTCGTCCGCAGCCCGTCCAGCGTCACGGCGCCGGGGGTGGATCCCGGCGCGACGAGGTCGGCGGCGGTGACGTGCACGTCGGGGCGCTGACGATCCAGCTGGTTCGGCCGGTCGCCGAGCACCGCGTCGAAGGCGGCCGTGCACGTCGGCACCAGACCGGGGTGCGCGACCCAGGAGCCGTCGAACCCGTCGGCCGCTTCGCGTTCCTTGTCCGCGGTCACCTTGGCAAGGGCCTGCTCGGTGACCTTGGGCTCGGACTTGTTCGGCACGAACGCGGCCATTCCGCCCATGGCGTGGGCACCGCGCCGGTGGCAGGTCGACACCAGCAACTCGGTGTACGCGCGCATCATCGGGGTCGTCATCGTGACGTTGGACCGATCGGGCAGCACATACTCCGGGCCGCAGGCCGCGAACGTCTTGATGTAGGAGAAAATGTAGTCCCACCGGCCGGCATTCAGTCCCGAGGAATGGTCGCGCAATTCGTACAGGATCTCTTCCATCTCGAACGCCGCGGGCAGCGTCTCGATCAGCACGGTCGCCCGGATGGTCCCCTGCGGGATCCCCAGCAGCGCCTGGGCCTGGACGAAAACGTCGTTCCAGAGCCGGGCTTCCAGGTGCGACTCCAACTTCGGCAGGTAAAAGTACGGCCCTGCCCCGCTGTCGATCAGCGCCTGGGCGTTGTGGAAGAAGAACAAGCCGAAATCGACGATGGAGCCGGGTAGCGGCCGCCCGTCGATCGTCAGATGCTTCTCGCACAGCCGCCAGCCGCGCGGACGGACCACGATGGTGGGCGTTTCCTCGCCGACCTTGTATTCCTTGCCGTCCTCGGCGGTGTAATCCAGGTTGCCGCGAATGGCGTCGAGCAGGTTCAGCTGGCCGTCGATGATGTTGAACCAGCTCGGCGCGGTGGCGTCCTCGAAATCGGCCATCCACACCTTGGCGCCGGAATTGAGCGCGTTGATGCTCATCTTCCGGCTGGTCGGTCCGGTGATCTCGCACCGGCGATCGACCAGGCCGGGGGCCGGCGGCGCAACCTGCCAACTGGAGTCCGCGCGGATGCCGGCGGTCTCGGTGAGGAAATCGACCTTCTCCCCGGCGGTGATGCGCTTGCCCCGCTCGCGCCTGGCCCCCAGCAGCTCGGCGCGCCGTCCGGCGGCGGCCCCGTCGAGCTTGGCCACGAAGACCAGTGCCTCAGGGGTCAGGATCTCGTCGAACCGCGGGTGCATGGTGCCTTTGACCTTCGGGGCCTTGGGTGGTCCGAACATCGGTTGTCTCCTGTCAAGACGAGAGTGGTGTTTTCCTGGGGCTGGGCGGGCTGTGGCGTCAGTCGCGGGGCCGGCCCCGGAGGGCGGCCCCGACCGATCAGTGGAACTGCTCTTCTTCGGTGGACCCCACCAGGGCCAGCGTGCCACTGTCCGGGTTCAGGGCGGTAGCCACCTTGTCGAAGTACCCGGTTCCCACCTCTGCCTGGTGCTTGACGGCGGTGTAGCCGGCGGGCTCGTCGGCGAATTCGGCTTCCTGCAATTCCACGTAGGCGCTCATTCCCTGGCGTGCGTAGCCCTGTGCCAGGTGGAACATCGAGTGGTTGATCGCGTGGAATCCGGCCAGGGTGATGAACTGGAACTTGTAGCCGAGGTCGCCCAGTTCCTCCTGGAAGGAGGCGATCTGCTGGTCGTCCAGTGCTGCCTTCCAGTTGAACGACGGAGAGCAGTTGTAGGCCAGCATCTTTCCGGGAAATTCCTTGTGCAGCTCGGTGGCGAACTCACGGGCCAGGCCGAGATCGGGCGTGCCGGTCTCCACCCAGATCAGGTCGCAGTACGGCGCATAGGCCTTCGCCCGCGCCAGCACCGGCTCGATCCCGCTGCGTACCCGGTAGAACCCCTCGGCCGTGCGCTTTCCGGTGAGGAAGGGCTGGTCGATCTCGTCGACGTCGCTGGTGAGCAGATCGGCCGCGAGCGCGTCGGTGCGGGCGATGACCAGCGCCGGGACGGCGGAGATGTCGGCGGCCAGCCGCGCGGCGTTGAGGGTGCGCACGTGCTGCGTGGTCGGGATCAGCACCTTGCCGCCCATGTGGCCGCACTTCTTCTCCGACGCGAGCTGGTCCTCCCAGTGCACACCGGCGGCACCGGCGGCGATCATCGACTTCATCAGCTCGAAGGCGTTCAGCGGACCGCCGAAGCCGGCCTCGGCGTCGGCCACGATCGGCACCAGGTAGTCGGTACCGGTCTTGCCCGTGCTGTGGTCGATCTGATCGGCGCGCAGCAGCGCGTTGTTGATCCGGCGGACCACCGCGGGAACGGAGTTGGCCGGGTACAGGCTCTGATCGGGGTAGGTCTGCCCGGCCAGGTTGCCGTCGGCCGCGACCTGCCAGCCGGACAGGTAGATGGCCTCGAGCCCGCCGCGCACCATCTGGACCGCCTGGTTGCCGGTGATGGCACCCAGGGACCGCACGAACTTCTTGGTCTGCAAGGCCTTCCACAGCCGCTCGGCGCCGCGGCGGGCCAGCGTCTGCTCCTCGACAACCGTGCCGCGCAGCTTGACGACGTCCTCGGCGGTGTAGGTCCGCTTGATTCCGTCCCAGCGGGGGTCGTCCGCCCACTCCGCGGCCAGCAGGGCGGCATCCGCCGACTGGGTGGCCGGGCGAGCGGGGGTGCTCGTCGTTTTGGCTCGGGTGGGGATGAGCGTGGCGGTCATCGTCGACGCGTCCTTCCAAAGGGTTGTGGATCAGCGGGGGGTTGGGCGGGAGAAACGAGCGGGCGGGTGGGGCGGGAGAAACGAGCGGGCGGGTGGGGCGGGGGAAAGTGAGCGGGTGGATCACTTTCGGTACCCGGCAGGTGAATCAGTGGTGAACCGGGGGGGCTGCACCAACTGTGTGTCAAGATCAGCTCCGCTCAAGGCGGATCGGATGTAAAGAACTGTGTTTCTTGCGGTATCGTGCAATAATGGCCGTTCGAGCACGTCCCACCCCCGTTTCGGGCCCGATTACTGCTGGTGATCCCCACCACAGCCTGCAGGACGCAGCCGGGTCTGCCGCCGTATCCCCGGCGGCACAGCACTTTTCGTCGTCACCGTCATCGCACAAAACTCACCAGGGTCGGACAGCTTCGGCCGATCGGCGGTCGCGAACGGTCGCCCAGAACCGCCTGACAAAAGTGAAACTTTCGACGAATCGCCGGGAGCCGTCCCGGAACGGTACGGCCGGCCCAGTCGGCGCAATAGGCACCGTGGGCACGGTTGCCGGACCCGCCGGCGTCGACGCCCTGCCGGCGACTGGGCCGGACCCGCTGATGATCGGTCGGCGGTTGCGTCACATCCGTCGTTCCCACGGCCTGACGCTGGCCGACGCGGCGGCGGTGGCATCGATCTCGCCGTCCGCCCTGTCCTTGATCGAGAACGGCAAGCGGGAGGCCAAGCTGTCGGTGCTCAACGCGCTGGCGGCCGGCCTTGGCATCGGCCTCGGCGAGCTGCTGGCCACCGCCGCGCCCAGCCGTCGGGCCGCGTTGGAGATCGAGCTGGAGAAGGCGCAGCGGGCCGGCTCGTTCCAGGCACTGGAGATTCCCGCGGTGCGGACCGGGCCCCGGCTGCCGATGGAGGCTTTGGAAGCGCTGGTCGGGCTGCACCGGGCGCTGGCCAAGGTGCAGGCAGAACGGGCGGCCACGCCAGAGCAGGCTCGGCGGGCCAATGCGGATCTCCGCGACCGGATGCGCAAGCGGGGCAACTATTTCGGCGAGATCGAATCGTTGGCGGCCGAGTTGCTCACCGCCACCCACTACGAGGGCGGTCCGATCACCCGCACCGTGGTCGACCGGATGTGCGCCTACCTCGGGTTCCGGGTGGTGCATACCAACGATCTGCCCGAATCGACCAGGACCGTCACCGATCTGGGACACAAGATCATCTACCTGCCGCAGCCGGACGCCGGGCAGCACGATTCGCGGTCCCTGGCGCTGCAGGCGCTGGGCCACGTCGTGCTGGATCATGATGTGCCGCAGGACTATTCGGAATTCCTCGAGCAACGGGTGGAGATCAACTACTTCGCCGCGTCGTTGCTGATCCCCGAGCGCGGCGCCCTCACCCTGCTGCGCCGGGCCAGGGCCGCCAAGGACATCGCCATCGAAGACCTGCGTGACGCGTACGCGGTGTCGTACGAGACGGCCGCGCACCGGTTCACCAACCTCGCCACCCGGCACCTGGACCTGCCGGTGCACTTCATGCGGATCTCCTCGTCCGGGGTGATCTACAAGGCCTACGAGAACGACGGCGTGCACTTCCCGACCGATGCCGGCGGTGCCATCGAGGGCCAGCGGGTGTGCCGGTACTGGACGGCGCGGGTGGTCTTCGACCAGCCGGACCTGTCGACGGCGTACCAGCAGTACACCGACACGAACTCCGGGACCTACTGGTGCACCGCGGTGATCGACCGCACGTCAGCGGGGCTGTTCTCGGTGAGCGTGGGCGTGCCGTACGCGGACGTCAAATGGATGCGGGGGCGCGAGACGACCGAGCGGTCCAAGTCCAGGTGCCCCGACCCGACGTGCTGCGCGCTGCCGCCCGCCGACCTCGCCGAGCGTTGGGACGGGATGGCCTGGCCCAGCGCACGGGTGCACTCGCACCTGCTGGCGGCGATGCCGCCGGGGGTGTTCCCGGGTGTCGACCAGACCGACGTGCTCAGCTTCCTGGACCGGCACAGCGTCGTGTGA
>DASQFG010000435.1:0-1612 GCA_035633315.1 Nakamurella sp.
CCGCCACCGCGCTGGGGCTGGCGGGCACGGTCGTCAACGACAGCGACGGAGTGCTGATCGAGGTCGAGGGCGACCCGGCCGCGCTGGACGAATTCCAACGAATTCTGCTGGCCGATCCGCCGCCGCTGGCCATCGTCGAGCAGGTGAGCGTCACCGGCCTGGCACCAGACGGGCGCACGGGATTCAGCATCGGCGACAGCTCCGGCTCGGGCACCGGCCGCACGCTGGCCTCGCCCGACGTGGCGACCTGCGCGCAGTGCCTGGCCGACCTGACCGATCCGACGAACCGCAGGTACCGGCATCCCTTCGTCAGCTGCACCAACTGCGGTCCCCGGTTCACCATCATCACCGCCCTCCCCTACGACCGGGTTTCCACCACGATGGCGGGCTTCCCGATGTGCCCGGCCTGCGCGGAGGAGTACCGGGATCCCGCCGATCGGCGGTTCCACGCGCAACCGATCGCCTGCCGCGAGTGCGGTCCGCGGTTGGAGTTTCTCGACTGCAGCGGCGGCGCCGGCCCGACCGGACCGGCCGCTCGAGGCGACGACGCCGCGATGGCGCACGCCCGCCGCCGACTGGCCGCGGGCGACGTCCTGGCCGTCAAGGGTCTTGGCGGGTACCACCTGGTCTGCGATGCCCGCAACGCGGCGGCGGTCGGTCGGCTGCGGTCGCGAAAACGCCGGGGGGACAAGCCGTTCGCCGTGATGGTGGGCAGCCCGGCAGCGGCCCGCGGGCACGCCGAGGTGAGCCGCGCCGAGACGGATCTGCTCACAGATCCGGCGCGGCCGATCGTGCTGCTGCGGCGGCGGCCCGATTCGGGTCTCTGTGCGGAAGTGGCACCGGGCAACCCGGACGTTGGCCTGTTGCTGCCGTACACGCCGCTGCACGCCCTGCTGTTCGGCCTCCCGGGTGACGAGCCCGGCCCCGATGCCCTGGTGATGACGTCGGGGAACCTTTCCGGCGAGCCGATCGTCACCGACGACGCCGCGGCGGTCGACAGCCTCGCACCGCTGGTCGACGGCTGGCTCCGGCACGATCGGGAGATCCATGTCCCCTGCGACGATTCGGTGTGCCGGGTGGTGGACGGCGAGGTGCTGCCGATCCGCCGCTCCCGGGGCTACGTGCCGTTGCCGCTACGGCTGCCGGTGTTCGTTCCCGCGGTGCTGGCCGTCGGCGCGGACCTGAAGAACACCTCGTGCGTCGCGGAGACCGGGTACGCCTGGATGAGTCAGCACGTCGGTGACCTGGACGATCTCCGATCGCTGGACACCATGGGCCGCAACGCCGTCCGGCTGGGATCGCTGACCGGTGTCGAGCCGGAACTGCTGATCTCCGATCGCCATCCCGGCTACCGATCGGTGCGCTGGGCGCGTGATCACCGGGCAGGCCGGCCGCTGCGCACGGTGCAGCACCACCACGCCCACCTCTGCTCGGTGATGGCCGAGAACGGCCTCGACGGTGCCACTCCGGTGATCGGCGTCGCCTTCGACGGCACCGGCTACGGGACGGATGGAGCGGTCTGGGGCGGCGAGGTACTGCTGGCCGACTACGCCGGATTCCGTCGCTACGCCCACCTGGCCTACGTGCCGTTGCCGGGCGGTGACGCCGCCGT
>DASQFG010000436.1:0-8642 GCA_035633315.1 Nakamurella sp.
CCGCGGCGGGCGAACTGCGCGCGCAGCCGCGCCGCCGAGGCATCGGGATCGGTGGGCAGCACGGCGATCTCGTCGGCGTGCACGTTGGAGGCATCGACCCCGGCGGCGGCGGCGACGATGCCCAGCCGGTTCTCGACGATCTTCGTCCGGCCCACCTGAGCTACCAGCCGCACGGTCTCCTCGTCGATCAGCGCGCGGCGCAACGCATCTCGTTCGTCCGGATCGGTGGGGGAGGGCACCAGCCTGCCCTCCACCTTGGACACCACCTTGGAGGTCACCAGCAGCACGTCGCCGTCAGCGATCCACGGCGCGGCCGCGGCGATCGCGGCTGCCAGGTCGTCACCGGGGCGAAACTCGGGCAGTCCGGTGACGGGGAGGATCCGCACCCCGGTCGGCTCCCCACGTTGCTCCCCGGTAGGCAGACCGTCAGAGCCGGACACCGGCCACCTCCGCGCACGCCGCAACCATCTCCGCCGTGGCGGCCGGGTCGGACATCAGCAACGGGCGGGAGACGACGGTGACGCCCGGCACGTCCGCGGTGTCCTCCTCCGCGACGAGAAAGGCGTCCACAATGCCGCCGTCCGAACGGGATCCGTAGTGCCGACCGATGCCCTGCGCCGAGCACTCCACCCCGATCGCGGCCAGGCATGCATCGGCGTGACCGCGCACCGGCGCGCCGCCGATCACCGGGGACACCCCGACCACCGGCGCGGGAGTGCCTCGCAGGGCATCGCCGATGCCCGGGATGGACAGGATGGTGCCGATCGACACCACCGGGTTGGACGGCGCCACCAACACCAGGTCGGCCTCGCCGATCGCCTCGATCACTCCTGGGCCGGCTTTGGCGTCGGCGGCGCCGATCGGGGTGATGGACAGCGCGGGCAGCGCGGCGCGGTAGCGGATCCACCACTCCTGGAAATGCAATGCGGTCAGCGGTGGGCCGCCGGCCTTCTCGGCCTCCTGCGCCGCGGCGACCGAGGGCTCGGGATCGGGCACCACCACGTGGGTCTCGACCCGTTCGTCGGTCATCGGCAGCAACGTCACGCCTGGTTGCCAGCGTTCGCACAATGCCTGCGTGACGATCGACAGCGGGTACCCGGCGTCCAGCATCCGGGTCCGCACCAAGTGCGTGGCGATGTCCTTGTCGCCCAACGAGAACCAGGGCGCCTCGGCGCCGTACGCGGCGAGTTCGGCTGACGCGGTCCAGGTTTCGCCGGCCCGTCCCCACCCGCGGTGCAGATCGGCGGCGCCGGAGAGGGTGTACATGCAGGAATCGAGATCGGGGCAGATTTGCAGGTTGTGCAATCGGATGTCGTCGGCGGTGTTGACGACGGCGGTGATCCGGTGCGCTGCCGGGTCACCGGGGTCGGTCTCCGGTGACGGCGGCCCGAACGGTGACCAGCCGAGGTAGGCCTTCACCCCGAGCAGGAACTTGGCGCCACCGACACCACCGGCAAGGACGGCGATCTTCACGTCTCCCGATCCTTCCAGACAGCCGGCCGGTCACCCGCATCCCAGGTTGCCCAGAGGGCCGACATCGAGCTCGGGCCCACCTTCACCCGGTCGTCGTCGGTCAGCAGCCTGAACGGCGAGCGGTCCGAGGCTCTCGCATCACCGGACCTCAGGCCCAGAACCGGAACAACCCTGACCCGATGCCGGCCAGCACCCGATTGCCGCCCGCCAGGTCGAACAGCTGGGTGCCGGCGGTGAAGATCCAACTGCTGGCGCCCGGCACCGACCAGAGGATGGCGAAGACGGCCAGCGGCAGCCAGGGACGCAGCGGGCGGAGAGCCTCTTTGAACCGCTGCGGGAGGTAGGGCTCCAGGATGCCGAAGCCGTCGAAGCCCGGGACTGGCAGCAGGTTCAGTATGGCCGCCACGAACTGCAGCAGGGCCAGGTAGGACAGCGCGGCGCCCAGGTTGGACTGCAGCGGCGCTGCCACGACTGCCAACGCGAATCCGGCGACGAGGTTGGTCGCCGGCCCGGCGGCGGACACCAGGCTGGCGTACCAGCGGTGCCGCAGCCGCCCCGGCTCCACCAGCACCGCGCCGCCGGGCAGCGGGATCCCGCCGACCGCGAGCAGGACGATCGGGATGACGACGCTGTAGGCGACATCGGTGTACCGCGCGGGATTCAGCGTCAGGTACCCGCGGGCCCGCACCGACGTGTCCCCACCGGCCAACGCGACCACGGCATGCGCGAATTCGTGCAGGCACAGCGTGATGACCCAGCCGCCGAGCACCACCAGGAACACCCAGACCCCGGCGGGGCTCGCGCCGATCTGGGCGGCGATACCGGCGCCGGCGGTTGCCACCACCACCACTGGGAAGATCCAGTTACCGCCCGTTCGGTTCGCCACGCCTTCAGTGTGACCGGTGGTGACGAAAGCGGGTCGCGGGGAGCCTCGATCGAGTCAACCTGGCGTCTGCAGGCATATAGCACCCCCGCGAGCTTGACGAGACACGGGACACACCTGTGTAATCACATCGGTGTCATTCGCCGAGGAGTTCTCGTTCAGCCCGTCACCGGCAACAGCCGGAGGGTTCCAAGCCAGCAACGCATCGGCGACAAACGGCAGCCAGTTCACGGCAACAGGGCCGTGGTTGGCTCCATCGGAAAGGACAGGTCCATGACGAGCTTGGGTCAGACCTCCATGCAGGTCGTTCCGATACAGCTCAACACCAGCGCCGAACCGGAGTGGCATGAACGCGCGCTCTGCGCGCAGACCGACCCCGAGGCGTTCTTCCCAGAGAAGGGCGGCTCGACGCGGGAGGCCAAGAAGATCTGCACCGGCTGCGAGGTCCGCTCCGAGTGCCTGTCGTACGCGCTCGCGCA
The DNA here is from genome assembly GCA_035633315.1 of Nakamurella sp. Classification (GTDB taxonomy): domain Bacteria; phylum Actinomycetota; class Actinomycetes; order Mycobacteriales; family Nakamurellaceae; genus Nakamurella. Next base: position 2,836 of record DASQFG010000436.1, read on the forward strand.
CGACGAGCGCTTCGGCATCTGGGGTGGGCTGAGCGAACGCGAGCGACGTCGGCTCAAGCGCGCCGCTGGCTGACGGGTCGGGCTGGAGACTCCGGCTGGCGATTCCGAAAGCCGGGCCCTCGCGGATCGCCAGCAACCGCTGGACGTGGGACCGCGATCAGCGCTGCGCGGCCGCCGAATGCGCCTGCGGGCGGGCTCGGGGATGGCCGGGCAGCACGGTGAGCCTGTCGCGGGCGGCTTCCTCCGCCAGGATCGGCACGAACTCCCGGGTCGGATGGGCGTCGAACCGGTGGTATGTATCGCGGACCACCTGCCTGACGACGACGGGGTCGACTGCGGGGAACTGCCGCGAAAGTCGTTGTGCGACATGTTCAATTGCGTGGCGTTCGGCATCGGCAATCATCTGCCTCAGCCTGAGCGCCCAACCCGCGGCCCGTCAATCCAGCAACCGGTGAACCGCAGTGCTCGACGGGACCGGCTCGACCACGCACCGACACCGTCGTCGTCACCCATCGGCGCGGGAATCGGGGAAATCGTCAAGACTTATCCCATTTGGGTATTTCCGCCGCTATCTCAGCAGGTGGACAGTCGGGGAAACCGTTGTCGCCGTGGCTGTTGCGCTGTGCATAACCTGTGCACAACTGACCCGGCGGATCCCCTGAACGGTGCGCAGTCCGGGCCGGCGCGCGGGTCGGTGACGATCGGGGCTGCCGCGGCGAGCCGTCGCGGTGCCACAGCCGGGTGAACCGCACCACGATCACCCACTCGGCGTACTGCTGGCCGCTACCGTCGGAGGCATGCGGTTCTTGCTCAACATCATCTGGGTCGTGCTGTGCGGCTTCTGGATGGCGATCGGCTACGTGCTGGCCGGCATCGTCTGCTGCATCCTGATTATCACGATCCCGTTCGGCATCGCGTCGTTCCGGATCGCGGGTTTCGCGTTGTGGCCGTTCGGTCGCACCGTGGTCAGCAAGCCGATGTCCGGTGCGCCGTCCTTCATCGGCAACGTCATCTGGTTCATCTTCGCCGGGTTGTGGCTCGCCATCGCACATTTCGTCACCGGGATCGCGCTGTTCATCACGATCATCGGCATCCCGCTGGCCCTGGCGAACTTCAAGATGATTCCGGTGTCCATGGCGCCGCTGGGCAAGGACATCGTCCGGCTGGACGATCCGTACGCGTTGCGCACCACCAGCTGATCGGCACGCCCAACAGGCCACCTCCGCCGACCGGTCCTCGCGGGCTGGCCGCCCTACGGCCCTTCGCCGTCCGTCCCCGGATCACCCAGCACGGCGCTGAGCTGTTCTCCCAGCACTTCTGCCACCAGTTCGGTGAGATCCCCGGAATCGGTGGACCGCGCCTCCAGGGGCCGCCGGTACACCACCACCCGCGCCTTCGTCGGCCTGCCCCTGCCGTCGATACCCGGGGGCACGAACCGGGACAGCGGCACCCCGCCGTCCAGCACCACCTCGGGGGCGGGCAGTTCGGGGCCGTCGGCCGGGACGACCGGCACCTCGTCGACCGCGAACTCCAGCGCGTCGAGCCGCCCGGGCCACTGGTCCTCGAGTTCGGCGACCGCCTCCAGCACCGCCTGGTCGAACTGTTCGGCCCGGGTGCGCGACGCCGGGAGGTTGTCCGGGAGCAACGGTGTCCGCAGACCCCGACCGCGCCGGTCGCGTCGCGCCGACACCGGTGGCACGGGCAGCGCAACGGGCCGGCGCGGGAGGGCGGGACGTACCCGAGGTGACCGGCCGGGCGCCGACGGTCGGGCCTGCCGGAACGGAACGGACTCGTGACCAGCCATGACCGGGCCAGTCTAGGAGTCGGCGGACGGGCCGGCTATCCAGACTGGTGGCCGCCCGCCGCAGCGCGTCACGGCCCGACGGCGCGCCGCCACCGCCACGCCGGTCGGGGCGCGTTATCGTGCCGCAGTGGCTAGATTGCGGCGTTGCTCACGGAGCGGTTGCACGAATCCTGCCGTTGCCACGTTGACCTTCGCCTACCGCGATTCGACGGCCGTGGTCGGCCCGCTGGCCACCGCGGCCGAGCCGCACTCCTACGATCTGTGCGCCACCCACGCGGTGACCCTGACGGCGCCCCGCGGCTGGGAAGTTGTCCGCCCGGACGGCGAACTGGCCGACGAGGCGAGCCTGTCCGACGACCTGGAAGCCCTGGCCAACGCGGTCCGCGAGGCGGGCCGGGCCGATCGGACCACAGAGCCGGCGCCGGCCAGCACCGGTCGGCGCGGACATCTCCGGGTGCTGCGTACCCCGGAGTCCTGACGCCGGATCCGGCGCCCGCTGATCGCCCCGATCGGGCGATCACGGAGGACCGCCGACGACCGCCCGCGGCGACCCGCAGGGCATCGCGCTGATCGTTGCCCTGTGCTGGCGACGGTAGTGTCTGCGCTGATGGGCGGCTGCTGGTCGTGATCCCGGGGACGTCGCACGTCACGGCAGTCGGAACGTGCAGGGTCGTCCACCAGTGGTCTGTCCAGCAGCATTCCCCCAGCAACCTGCGAACCAGCGGCGTTCCCAACAGCAGCCTCTCCAACAGTGAGCCAGCAGCCAGACGGTCACGGACCGCCCCAACAGTCAGGAGAAACACGGTGGGTGATGCGGTCATCGCGTCCGGGTCAGGCCCGGTCGGCCCGGTCGAGTCGGCCGGGCGCAACCCGATCCGGCTCGACGCCATCGTCAAGGCCTACGACATCCGCGGGCTGGTCGGCAGCCAGCTGACCTCCGACGCCGCGCGGGCGATCGGGTTCGCGTTCGGCGGTTTCGTCGCCGACCGATCGCCGGCCGTGGTGATCGCCTACGACATGCGGGACTCCTCACCCGAGCTCGCCGGTGCCTTCGCGGAGGGCGTCACCGGCGCCGGACTGGACGTGGTGATGGCCGGTCTGGCCTCCACAGACCTGTTGTACTTCGCCTCCGGGTCGCTGCAGCTGCCGGGCGCCATGTTCACCGCCTCGCACAACCCCGCCCGGTACAACGGCATCAAGATGTGCCTGGCCGGGGCCGTGCCGATCAGCCTTGACACCGGGCTGGCCCTGGTGCGCGATCACGCGCAGGCGATTCTCGACGGTGCCACCCCCGAACTCGCTCCTCTGGCCGGAACGGTCACCGAACGGGCGCTGCTGGCCGACTACGCCGCCTACCTGCGCTCGCTTGTCGACCTGTCCGGGATCCGGCCGCTGCACGTCGTCGTCGATGCCGGTAACGGCATGGCCGGGTACACGGTGCCCGGCGTGTTCGACGGTCTGCCGCTGCGCACCGAGGAGATGTACTTCGAACTCGACGGATCGTTCCCCAACCACGAGGCGAACCCGCTGGATCCGGCCAACCTGGTGGACCTGCAGGCCGAGGTCGTCCGCACCGGTGCCGACATCGGGCTGGCCTTCGACGGTGACGCGGACCGCTGTTTCGTGATCGACGAGCGGGGCGAACCGGTCTCGCCCAGCACTATCACCGCGCTGGTCGCCAGCCGGGAGCTGCGTAGGCACCCGGGCGCCACCATCCTGTACAACCTGATCTCCTCCCGCGCGGTGCCGGAGATCGTCACCGAGGCCGGTGGCGTGCCGGTCCGCACCCGCGTCGGTCATTCCTTCATCAAGGCCGAGATGGCTTCAACGGGAGCGGTTTTCGGCGGCGAGCACTCGGCGCACTACTATTTCGCCGACTTCTTCCGTGCCGACACCGGAATGCTGGCCGCGCTGCACGTGCTGGCCGCGCTCGGTGAGCAGCCGGGGCCGCTGTCCGAACTGGTCGCGGCGTATACCCGGTACGCCGATTCCGGTGAGATCAACTCGACGGTGACCGATGTGCCCGGCAAGCTGGAGGAGATCCGCGGCTGGGCCGCGCGGCACGACGGGGAGATCGACGAATTGGACGGCATCACGGTGAGCATCCCGGGGGCGCGCTGGTTCAACGTGCGGCCGAGTAACACCGAACCATTGCTGCGGCTGAACGTCGAGGCTCCTGAGCCGGAGGCCATGACGTCGCTGCGCGACGAGATCCTCGCCCTCATCCGTTCCTGAAGTGGCTTTCGACCCCACGAAAGGCTCGCCATGGCATCCGCAATCCCCGCACAGAATGCCCAGCCGAACGGGCAGTCGGCCCGCGGCCCAGCGTCGGCACCGAATCCCCAGGCACATCCCCAGGCACATCCCCAGGCACCGAATCCCCAGGGGCTGGATCCGGCGCTGCTTGACGTGCTGGCCTGCCCGGCCGACCATCACGCGCCGCTGCGTCTCGGCAGCCCGGCGGACCCGGCTGCACCGAGCCTGACCTGTACGGAATGCGGTCGGGTGTTCCCGATCAGGGATAGCATCCCGGTGCTTTTGCTGGACGAGGCGACATCTCGCGGACCTTCCCTCGACTCGGCCGCCGGCCGATGACGACCGGTGATCCAGCAGCGGATCTGCACGACCCGGCGACGCTGACCGCCGCGGACACCGGCTCGCTGTTGCCCTCCGCTGCACTGGCCGGTGCGCAGGTGCGCTCCGCCGCCGAACAACTGGCCGGGCTGGCCACGCTGGACCGGCCGCGCGCCTTCGTCGTGGTGGGCGCCGGCGCGACCGTCGACGCGGCCCTGCTGATCGCGCTGATCGGCGAGCAGGCGCAGGCACCGGTCATCGGCGCGGCCAGCCTGCCCGCGTGGGTGGGCCCGCTGGACGTGGTGGTGGTGTTCGCCGCCGGTATCGACGACATGATCGCGTCCAGGGCCGCCGCGGTCGCCGCCCGGCGCGGCGCCGCGGTCTTCGTGCGGTCGTCGGCGGAGGGCCCGGTGGCCGACGCTGCCGGGGGCAACCTGCTGGAGCCCAGGGTTTCACTGACCGAGTCGCTGGCCGGACCGGCCAGGCTGACCCTGTTGACGTCCGTGGCCGTGGCCGCCGGCCTGTTCCCGCGGCCGGATTTCGACGGCGTCGCCGAACTCCTGGACGCGATGGCGCTGGCCTGTCACCCGAGTTCGGAGTTCTTCGTCAACCCCGCGCTGCCGCTGGCCGAGCACCTGACCGCCGGCACCCCCCTGCTGATCGGCACCGACCCCGTTGCCGACGCGCTGGCCGGGTACGCCGGGCGATCGCTGGGCGCGCTGGCCGGGATCGCGGCCTCCGTGCTGACCGCCGGTGAAGCGGCCGCATCGCCCGCGGTGCTGGCCAGAACGGGCGCGCCGGACATCGCGGCCGGGGTGTTCTACGACCCCTTCGAGGACGAGGGTGACGAAGCCGGCCAGCGGATCAGCGCGGTGTTGCTGTCGGGTCCGTCCACGAAGGCCACCGCGGAAACCTCCCGGTTCTCCGCGGCGCTGGATGCCGCCGTCCCCCGGGCGTTCCGGATCGGTCGCGACGAACTCCCCGAACCTGGTGCGCCCGCGCCGACCGACCCTGAGCAGGCCGAGGTGGAGGGTTTCGCGTCCACCGTGCTGCTGATGAGCAGGCTCGATTTCACCGCCGTCTACGCGGGGCTGGCCACCAGGGCCCGCCCGCCGGCGGACCTGCCCGATGGTCTGGGACGGCCGGGGCGCAACGCGCAGCATGTGTCGGCCGCGGTCGCTCCGTCCCCCTGGACCGAGAGCGAGCCCGGTTCGTGGAGCTGATGCACAACCGGATTCGGCCGTACGCCTGGGGCTCCCGGACCGCGATCGCCGAACTCCTGGGGGCGCCCAGCCCGTCGCCGCACCCGCAGGCGGAGTTGTGGGTCGGCGCGCACCCGGCCGATTCCTCGACCCTGGTCGACGAGCGCGGCGAACGCTCCCTGGCGGATCTCATCGCCCAGGACCCCATCGGCATGCTGGGCGAGCCG
>DASQFG010000437.1:0-2149 GCA_035633315.1 Nakamurella sp.
TTGCCCCTTCCGACACTGGCGCAAGTGCGAGCGGCGCGTGACATCCAGCGAGGCAGAACCACCGCAGTGCAGATCGGATCACCGGGCAGGATCGTCAATTCCCACCCAGGCTGGGCCGACACCACGTACACCGTCGAATTCACTGCAGCCGCAGGCGCAACGGTGACGCTCGTCGGTCTCAGCGCTTGCGATATCCACGCCGGCTGAATCGCCGCCGACCCGGAATCGGTTTCAAGAACACCACTCGCCCACCTCGGTTCGAACAGCGCCGAGGCGGGTGCCTGGTGTTTTTGTGACGTCCGGCCAGTGCCGGTCTGTTTCCGATCTTCGCCGATCTGTGCCGATCAGCCGAATTTGGCGACCCCACGCAGCTGCATGACCCGCATCAGCAGGTCCATCGGCCGCCACGGCCAGGCCGGCACGCAGGCCCGGCGTGGTTCCCGCTCGACGGCGCGCACGAGCGCCCGTGATCCCTTGTCGATGCCGACGATCATCGGCGTGTTGCGCACCATCTCGTTCAGCTCGGTCCGGATGTAGCCCGGCAGGATCGTGCTCACCACGATCGGGCTGCGCACGAACTCCGCCTGGAGTCCCTCCCCCATTGCCTATACGGCCGCCTTGCTGGCGGCGTACGTGTTGATGCTCCGGGGCAGCCCGCGCACCGCGATCATCGAGGAGATCAGCACCAGGTGGCCATTGTTCCTGGGACGGAACAGCTCCAGCGCCGCCGCTGCCTGCGCCAACGCCGCGATGAAGTTGGTTTCGGCAGTTTGCCGGTTCGCGGAGAAGTGCCCGGTACCCAGCGGCGCGCCCTTTGCCCGTACCCACGTTCACGATGACCCGGTCCACACCGGCCAGATCGGCGTCGAAGGCGCGGAAGGACTCGAAGACCGCGCCGTGGTCGGTGACGTCCAGCGGGCGCACCGAGACGGTGATCCAAGGGGTGTCCTGGCCGACCCCGGCCGCCCCGTGCGCGGGTCCGCTCAGCGTTGGGTGATCAGCAACAGGATCAGCGCGGTGCCGTTGAACACCGCGTGCGACACGATCGCGGGCCCCAGGCGGTTGCTCCACAGGGTGAGTCGGGCGTTGACCCAGCCCACCAGGGACAGCGAGAGGAACAGGACGGTCGCCGAGAACGCGCTGTCGGCCTCACTGAGGTGGATCACCGCGAACAACGCCGCGGAGGTCAGCACCGCGATGTGGATTCGGGTGATCGGGTTCGCCAGGCGCGGCCGGTAGGCCCTGCGGTTCAGGCTCTCCAGAGCCGAGCGGAGCAGCAACCCGCGGAAGAACAACTCCTCCACCAACGGCGCGAGCAGGGTGACCGCCACCGCTGTGATGATCAGCATCCCGGTCCCGGCGGTCAATTCCACGGGCAGGTTGCTGCTGGCGCCGCCCTGGTAGCGGGTGATCGATGCCGCGATCACCGCGATGATCATCACCCCGATCCGCAACCCGAGCCCGGCCAGCACACCGATCCACAGGTCCGGCCAGCGGAAGGACAGCCCGAGATCCCTGACCGGGCTCCCGGTGCCGTGCCTGCGGCAGGCCCACCACGAGGTCGCCACCAAGGCGATCCAGGTGGCCATCAAGGACAACAACGCCAGCACAGAGCGATCCGGCCGGTCGCCCGTGACTGCGACGCCCGCACTGATCACCACCGTCAGAATCAGCAGCAGCCCGAGCCCGGCGAGCACGTCGACGAAGGTCCATGGCGTGCGCGGCAGGTTCGCCACCCCGCTCGCCGGCACGGGTCGGTCCGTCCACCCGGCGGGCCGCGGTGACGGGCCCGGCACCGGGTGGATCACCGGGATGGCGTCGGTCGAGGCGTCAGCGCCGACTGCCGGCCGTCCGGGCTCCGATGCGGTCAAGGACGTTTCCTTCCCGTCAGCACTCGGCCATCAGCAATCCCGCCTGCGTCGAACCACCATGCCGGCAATCCAACCAGCATCATCGCCGGTCGTGGGAGAACGCCAGCCGGCGGGCGATGACGTCCTGGGCGATGTCGAGAATCGGTCGGGCAAAATCGGCGGGCACAAGGGAACCCTTGTGCTGCAGCACGTCGGCGAGTTCCGGGACGGCTCCGCGAAGGCCACCCTCACCGTCGTCGGCGGCACCGATGAACTCGGGCAGGCCACCGGCGGTGGCG
>DASQFG010000438.1:0-8604 GCA_035633315.1 Nakamurella sp.
ATCACCATCACCGGGGCGGCGCTGCAGTGCCGCATCACCTCCGAGGACCCGGCGAACGGCTTCCGGCCGGACACCGGGCGCATCATCACCTACCGCTCGCCCGGTGGCGCCGGTGTCCGGATCGACGGCGGCACCGTGCACTCGGGCACCGAGGTCAGCCCGCACTTCGATTCCCTGCTGGTCAAGCTCACCTGCCGGGGCCGGGACTGGTCGCAGGCCGTCACCAGGGCGCGGCGGGCACTGGCCGAGTTCAGGGTCCGCGGGGTGTCCACCAACATCCCGTTCCTGCAGGCGGTGGTGGAGGATCCGGATTTCGCCGCCGGCGGGGTCAGCACCGACTTCATCGAGAACCACCCGCAGTTGCTGACCGCGCACCGGTCGGCGGACCGCGGCACCCGCCTGCTCACCTACCTGGCCGAGGTCACCGTCAACCGCCCGCACGGACCGCGGCCAGGCGGGCTGATCGACCCTGCCATCAAGTTGCCCCCGGTACCGCCCGGTCCCGCCCCCGACGCCAGCCGGCAGTTGCTCGCCGAACTCGGACCCGAAGGGTTCGCCCGCTGGATGCGCAGCTCCGCGGACCTGAAGGTCACCGACACCACCTTCCGCGACGCGCACCAGTCCGTGCTGGCCACCCGGGTCCGCACCCGCGACCTGGTCGCGGTCGCGCCCGCCGTTTCCCGGCTCACCCCCACCCTGCTGTCGCTGGAGGTGTGGGGCGGCGCCACCTACGACGTCGCGCTGCGGTTCCTGGCCGAGGATCCCTGGGAACGGCTGGCCGTGCTGCGCGACGCGGTGCCGAACATCGCCCTGCAGATGCTGCTGCGCGGCCGCAACACCGTGGGCTACACGCCGTACCCGCAGGCCGTCACCGACGCCTTCGTGGCCGAGGCGGCCCGCACCGGCGTCGACATCTTCCGGATCTTCGACGCGCTCAACGACATCGGCCAGATGCGGCCGGCAATCGACGCGGTCCGTGCCACGGGCGCCGCGGTCGCCGAGGTGGCGCTCTGCTACACCGCGGACCTGTCGAACCCCGCGGAGAAGCTGTACACGCTGGATTACTACCTGCGCCTCGCCGAGCAGATCGTGCAGGCCGGCGCGCACGTGCTGGCGATCAAGGACATGGCCGGGCTGCTCCGCGCGCCCGCCGCGGCCCGGCTGGTCAGCGCGTTGCGCGAACGCTTCGACCTGCCCGTGCACCTGCACACCCACGACACCGCGGGCGGCCAGTTGGCCACCTACCTGGCGGCGTCGGCGGCCGGGGTGGACGCGGTCGACGTGGCGAGCGCGCCGATGGCCGGCACCACGTCGCAGCCGCCGATGTCCGCTTTGGTCGCCGCCACCGAGAACACCGACCGGGTGACCGGGCTGTCGCTGCGGGCCGTGGAGGACCTGGAGCCGTACTGGGAGGCGGTGCGCGCCCTCTACGCGCCGTTCGAGTCGGGCCTGAGATCGCCCACCGGCCGGGTCTACCGGCACGAGATCCCCGGTGGGCAGCTGTCGAACCTCCGCCAGCAGGCCATTGCCCTGGGGTTGGGCGCCAAGTTCGAGGCCATCGAGGGCATGTACGAGGCCGCCGACGCGATGCTCGGGCACCTGGTCAAGGTGACGCCGTCGTCCAAGGTGGTCGGCGACCTGGCGCTGCACCTGGTCGGTGCCGGCGTCGACCCCGCCGAGTTCGAGGCCGACCCTGGCCGGTTCGATATCCCCGATTCGCTGGTCGGGTTCCTGCAGGGAGAGCTAGGTGATCCGCCCGCCGGATGGCCGGAACCGTTCCGCACCAAGGCACTTCGCGGCCGGACCCACACGCCGCCGGTGGCCCGGCTGTCCGTACAGGACGAGGCGGAGTTGGCCGCCGACCCGCGCCCGACACTGAACCGGCTGCTGTTCCCCGGGCCGTGGAAGGAGTTCACCACCTCTCGGCGGAACTACGGCGACCTCTCGGCGCTGCCCACCGTCGATTACCTGTACGGGTTGGTGCACGGCGGCGAGCACATCGTCGAACTGCGGTCCGGTGTGCAGCTGTACCTCGGCCTGGAAGCCACCGGTGTACCCGACGAGCGGGGTCTGCGCACGGTCGTGACGACCATGAACGGCCAACTCCGGCCGTTGCAGGTCCGCGACCTGACGGTTGACGTGGACGTGCCGCAGACCGAGAAAGCCGATCCGGGCAACCCCGATCACGTCGCCGCGCCGTTCTCCGGGGTCGTCACGCTGGCGGTGGCGGAGGGCACGACCGTCGCCGAGGGGGCGACCGTGGCCACCATCGAGGCGATGAAGATGGAGGCGTCGATCGCCGCGCCGCACGCGGGATACGTGCACCGCACCGCGATCCACGCCGTCCAGCAGGTGGAGGGCGGGGATCTGCTGCTGGTGCTGAATCCCGTCCCAGTGCCCGCCGCAGGCCCGACGCCCGCGCCCGCTGCGGGGGTCACGCCAGCACCCGCCGCGGATCCTGCCTGAGCGCGGCCGGGAACCGGTGACCAGGATCGTCGGTGGCACGTTGGGTGGCCGCCGGCTCGTCACACCGCCCGGGGCGGGCACCCGGCCGACCGCGGAGAAGGTCCGCGCCGCGCTGGCGAACTCCTTGCAGGCCACCGGCGGTCTGGACGGCGCGCGGGTACTCGACCTGTACGCCGGGTCCGGCGCGCTCGGCCTGGAGTTGCTCTCTCGCGGCGCGTCGACCGCCGTGTTCGTCGAGAAGGACCGTGCCGCGCTGACCGCCCTCCGGTCGAACGCCGCGCTGGTGACCCAGGGCGTCGCCGTGGTGGCCGCCGATGTGCTGTTCTACCTCGGCACCGCCGGCATCGGCCCGTTCGACGTGGTCGTCGCCGACCCGCCCTACGACCTCGCGCAGGACGACCTGCTAGCGGTGCTGGGCAGGCTGACGAGGGCCGGCGCGCTCGCCGCGCACGCGGACGTCATCGTCGAACGCGGGGTCAAGGCGGGCGAGCCCGCCTGGCCGGACCCGCTGACCGGAGTCCGCGTCCGCCGGTACGGCGACACCCTGCTCTGCTACGGTCGCGCCCCATGACCCATGCCGTCTGCCCCGGTTCGTTCGACCCGCCCACTCTCGGCCACCTGGACGTGATCGGCCGGGCCGCCGGGCTTTTCGACCGGGTGACGGTCGCGGTGCTGGTCAACCCTGACAAGAAGGGCTTGTTCGCCGTCGAGGAGCGGTTGGAGTTGCTCCGCGCCGTCACCGGGGTATGGCCCAACGTCGACGTGGACTCCTTCCACGGGTTGCTGGTCGACTACTGCGCCGCGGCCGGGATCGGCGCGATCGTCAAGGGCCTGCGGGCGGTGTCGGACTTCGACTACGAACTGCAGATGGCGCAGATGAACCACGGGCTGACCGGGGTCGACACGCTGTTCCTGCCGACCAGCCCGGCCTACTCATTCGTGTCGTCGTCGCTGGTCAAACAGGTGGCCGCGTACGGCGGTGACGTCTCACACCTGCTGCCCGACGTGGTAGCGGCCGCGCTGGCCGGGAGACCGCCGACGGCTGACGGGTGACACGGGGCACCCGGCCCCTCCGGGCGTGTTGGCGGAGTTGCCGACGCTCGGCTTGTCAGACTGGGCGGACGCGGGTGACGACACAGGTGCCGTGACACCTCGAGTGCCGGCGTGGATCAGGAGGCTGCATCGTGTACCGGGTTTTCGAGGCGCTCGACGAACTGGTCACCATCGTCGAGGAGGCCCGTGGGCTGCCCATGACGGCGTCCTGCGTGGTCCCTCGGGGCGACGTGCTCGAGCTCCTTGATGACGTCAGGGACGCATTGCCGGGTGAGGTCGACGATGCGCAGGACGTGCTGGACCACCGCGACCAGATGATCGGCGACGCGACCACCCAGGCCGCGACCACGGTCTCCGACGCGCAGGCGGAGGCCCACCGGCTGGTCAGCACCGCGCGCGCCGAAGCCGACGCGACCGTCAACGGTGCCCGTGCTGAGGCCGACCGGATCCTGGGCGAGGCGAGCGCCCGTGCCGAGGCGATGGTCGCCAGGGCGCAGGACGACGCGGCCCGGATCGTGCAGTCCGGTCAGGAACATCACGACTCGCTGCTGGCCAGGGCGCATTCCGAGGCAGAGCGGGCGATCGCGGCCGGCCGGGCCGGCTACGAGGGCTCGATCGCCGACGGGCGCGCGGAACAAGCCAGGTTGGTGTCGCAGACCGAGGTGGTCCAGGCGGCGCACGCGGAATCCGCCCGGATCCTGGACTCGGCGCATGCGGACGCCGATCGGCTCCGTCAGGACTGCGATTCCTACGTGGACTCCACGCTGGGAAACATGGAGGAGACGCTGACCACGATGCTGCGCACCATCGGACGCGGTCGCACCGCGCTGCGCACCGGGGGAGTGGCCGACTTCCGCGACTGACCTGTGCTCTATCGACCCACAGAACCCGGATGCTGTCGATGACCTGCCCGAATCGCGTCCGGTTCCTGGCAACGAAAATCCTGAAGGATTCGTTGCCAGGTGGTCCGGTCACGTACTCTGGAACGGTTGCTCTGCGTCACCCGTGCTGAACGGGTCGCCACCGGGCCCCCGCTCACCCCACGAACCCGAGAGATCCCGCATGTCTGCCGCCGATCGACCGAACCACGCCTCGCCCTGGGTGATCGATGCCCGGACGCTCGGGCGCCGGCCGGGATCGCTGAAGGCGGTGCGCCTCGCCGCTCCGGTCACCGAACCGGTCGGACTCGAGGTGGTCGCGGTGCCGCCGGGCGCGCAGATCGATCTCGATCTGCGCCTGGAGGCGGTGGCCGAGGGCGTGCTGGTCTCCGGTACCGCGGCCGCGACCGCGGTCGGCGTCTGCTCCCGTTGCCTGGTCGAGCTCACCGAGCCGGTCATTGCGCAGATCCGCGAGCTGTACGCCTACCCGGACTCCGCCACCGCCGCGACCACCGACGACGGCGAGGTGGAGCGCCTCGTCGACGACCTGGTCGACCTCGAACCCGTGGTCCGCGACGAGGTCGTGCTGTCCCTGCCGCTCGCTCCGCTGTGCCGTCCGGACTGTCCGGGGTTGTGTGTGGAGTGCGGCGAACGGTTCGACGATCTCGAACCGGGTCACTCGCATGAGATACTGGACCCTCGCTGGGACGCTCTGCGGGAGAAATTCACCACCGGTACCCCCCAGAACGCGGATCGGCCTGAACCTGCCGGCTCCGGCGAGTAAGTAACGACAAGGAGATTCGATCGTGGCTGTCCCCAAGAGGAAGATGTCGCGCAGCAACACGCGCTCGCGCCGGTCGCAGTGGAAGGCCACCGTGCCCACCCTCGCGACCTGCCCCAACCGCGCGTGCGGCCAGCTGAAGCCGCCGCACGAGGTGTGCCCGAATTGCGGGCAGTACAAGGGCCGCCAGGTCGTCGGAGTCTGATCCGGCGTGCGCGGCGGCTCGGCGGGGGCGGGGTCAGCGGTGACGCCGCTGCCCGGCGCCCACAACTCGCCTGACCCGGTGGTGGTCAATGCGGCACTCGGCGTCGAGTTGGGCGCCGAGATGGTCGTGCTGGCCCTGACCCACCGCTCGTACGCGTACGAGAACGGCGGCCTGCCGACCAACGAGCGGCTGGAGTTCCTCGGGGACTCGGTGCTTGGCGTGATCATCACCGATGCGCTGTACCGCACCCACCCCACCCTGCCCGAGGGTCGGCTGGCCAAGCTGCGGGCCTCGGTCGTCAACATGCACGCTCTGGCCGGCGTCGGCCGTGGCATCGGGCTGGGCGAACAGCTGCGGCTCGGTCGCGGCGAGGAACTCACCGGCGGAAGGGAAAAGGCCTCGATCGTCGCCGACGCCGTCGAGGCCGTCATCGGCGCCGTCTACCTGGAACACGGCCTGGAGACCGCCCGGGCCGTGGTGCACCGGCTGTTCTCGGACCTCATGGACGCCGCACCTCAGCTCGGCGCCGGACTGGACTGGAAGACCTCGCTGCAGGAACTGTCCGCCTCCGGCAGCCTCGGCGTCCCCGAGTACCGGGTGACGGAAGAGGGCCCCGACCACGCCAAGCTGTTCGCCGCGCATGTGCTGCTGGGCGGCACCCCTCGCGGTGAAGGGTCCGGCCGCACCAAGAAAGAGGCCGAGCAGAACGCCGCCGCCGCCGCGTACACCACGCTCCAGGCCGACGGCACTGGCGGCGCTGATGGCAGCGTCGAGATCACAGATGGCAGTGCAGTCGGCGCCGATGGGTCGGCCGGCAGCGGCGGTGCCGTGGATGGCCCGACCCCGCCCACCGGTGCCTGAACTCCCCGAAGTCGAGGTTGTCCGGCGCGGCCTGACCGCACACGTCGTCGGTCGCCGCATCAGCTCGGTGGCCGTCTATTCCGATCGTGCCGTCCGCCGCCACGTCGGCGGCGCCGGCGATTTCCAGGCCGTGGTGGCCGGTCATCGGGTGAGCGCCGTGCGGCGCCGCGGCAAGTACCTGTGGTGGGCGCTGGACGACGGCGACGCGATCCTGGCCCATCTGGGCATGAGCGGGCAATTCCGGATTCCCGGCGCCGGCGCCGAACGACACCCGCACCTGCGGATCCGGTTCTCCTTCGACGACGGCGGGCCTGACGTCGACTTCCTGGACCAGCGCACCTTCGGCGGGATGGCCTTCGCGGCGGGCGGCGCCGTCCTCCCGGACCCCATTGCACACATCGCACCGGACCCGCTCGAGGCGGCGTTCTCGATGCCGGCCGCCGCCGCCACCATCAGGCGTAAACACACCGAGATCAAGCGCGCGCTGCTCGACCAGACCGTGGTGTCCGGGATCGGCAACATCTACGCCGACGAGGCACTGTGGCGGGCGAAGGTGCACTACGCCCGACCGACTGCGTCGATGACGCGGCCGGTGGTCACCGCCGTGCTCGACGCCGCGACCGAGGTGATGACGCAGGCGCTGCAGGCCGGCGGAACGTCGTTCGACTCGCTGTACGTCAACGTCAACGGCGAATCGGGGTATTTCGACCGCTCCCTGAACGCCTACGGCCAAGTCGACCGACCATGCCCGCGCTGCGGAACGCCGATCCGCCGGGACGCGTTCATGAACCGCTCGTCGTACTTCTGCCCGCACTGCCAGCGCCGGCCCCGGCGCTGATTTCCTGCCGCTGATTTCCTGCTGACATCTTGCCGATTTCGTAGAGTCAGCAGGATGCCCCCGAGTGAGAACGTCCTCAACCCGACCGAGACCTCGGCGGTCGTCCCCGTTCCCCAACCGATCGACCACGCGCTGCGCTACCTGAGCATGTCCGCGAACCACGGCCGGCTCTGGATGGGCGTGGCCGCGGGACTCGCGCTGACCGGCAAACGCGGCCGGCGGGCGGCCATCCGCGGCCTGGTCACCCTGGGCGCGTCGAGCTTCGTGTCGAACGCGGTGGTCAAACCCGTGGTCGGCCGGCGCCGCCCCGACATCGAGCGCACCGCGTTCGGCCGCCGGGTGGACAAAGCGCCGTGGACATCCTCCTTCCCCAGCGGCCACGCCGCGTCCGCCGCGGCGTTCGCCACCGGCGCGTCGATGGAGTTCCCGGCTGCCTCGGCGTTGCTCGTCCCGCTCGCCGCCGCGGTCGCCTACTCGCGGGTCCACGTCGGTGTGCACCACCGCTCGGATGTCTGGGCCGGCGCCGCGATCGGCGTCGGGATGGCGGTGCTCGGCAAGGGGCTGTGGCCGGTGAAGCCGTGGGGGCCGGCGTTGATGGCGCCCGGCGACGCGCCCGCACTGCTCGGCGGCGCCGGGCTGACGGTCGTGGTCAACAACCGCTCGGGCAGCTCGGACGGCGCAGCGGAATCCATCGGCACGGCGTTGCCGGACGCGACGGTCGTCGAGTGGGACCCGGCGACGGATCTGGCCGGCCTGGTCGGTGACGGCGTGGTCGCGCTGGGCGTGGCCGGCGGTGACGGGACCGTGGCGAGCGTCGCGCAGGTTGCACACCACCGGCGGCTGCCGCTGGCGGTGTTCCCGGCCGGCACGCTGAACCACTTCGCCAAGGCGCTCGGTCTGGACAAGGATGCGGACACCGTCGCCGCCGTCGAATCCGGAGACGCCGGCATGGTCGACCTGGCCACCATCGACGGCACCGCATTCCTGAACACGGCCAGCGTCGGCGGCTACCCCGAGATGGTGAACCTCCGGGACAGGTACTCGCACCGCATGGGCAAGTGGCCGGCAACGGCCTACGCGTTGCTGCGCACCCTGCGGCACGGGAAACCGATCGACCTGGAGATCAACGGCACCAAGGTCCCGGTCTGGGTGGTGTTCATCGGGAACGGTCGGTACATCCCCAGGGGTCTCGCGCCGTCATGGCGCGAGCAGCTGGCCGGCGGCGTGCTGGACGTGCAGTACCTCCGCGCCGACCGGCGGCTGTCCCGGACCCGCGCGGTGCTGGCCTCGCTGATCGGCATCGTGGAGCGCACCAGCGTGTACGGGTCGCTGGAGAGCGGGCGGGTGAGCATCCGGTCGCACTCCGGGCCACAGCCCGCCGCCCACGACGGTGAGGTCACCGATCCGGTGGAGACCCTCGAGCTCGCGATCGACGATCGCCGGTTGACCGTGTACCGGGCCGGCTGAGCCCGCGACGGGTCCGCTCATCCGCGGAGCGCGGTGCCTGAGAGTGGCTCTGTTC
>DASQFG010000439.1:0-1809 GCA_035633315.1 Nakamurella sp.
GGCAGGTACAGCCCGTCGCCCATGCCGATCAGCTTCTCCGCGCCCGGCTGGTCCAGGATCACCCGGGAGTCGGTCAGCGACGACGTCGCGAAGGCCAGCCGGGACGGCACGTTGGTCTTGATCAGACCGGTGACGACGTCCACCGACGGCCGCTGGGTGGCCAGCACCAGGTGGATCCCGGCCGCCCGCGCCTTCTGGGTGATCCTGACTATCGCGTCCTCGACGTCCCTGGGTGCGGTCATCATGAGATCGGCCAGCTCGTCGATGATCCCGACGATGTACGGGTACGGCCGGTAGACCCGCTCCGA
This sequence comes from Nakamurella sp., assembly GCA_035633315.1. Taxonomy (GTDB): domain Bacteria; phylum Actinomycetota; class Actinomycetes; order Mycobacteriales; family Nakamurellaceae; genus Nakamurella. Next base: position 309 of record DASQFG010000439.1, read on the forward strand.
ACCCGGCGGCGTGCTGATCTCACCGGAGATCACCTTGCGGTTGAAGTCGTCGACGTGCCGGACGCCGTGCGCCAGCATGTCCTGGTAGCGCTGCTCCATCTCCTCGACCAGCCAGGCCAGTGCCGCGGCGGCCTTCTTCGGGGCGGTGATGATCGGCGTGATCAGATGGGGAATCCCCTCGTAGGGCGTCAGTTCCACCATCTTCGGGTCGATCAGGATCATCCGGACCTCGGCCGGGCTGGCCCGCTGCAACAGCGAGACCAGCATCGAGTTGACGAAACTGGACTTGCCCGAGCCGGTGGCGCCCGCCACCAGCAGGTGCGGGGTCTTGGCGAGATTGGCGGTGACGAAACCACCTTCGACGTCCTTGCCCAGGCCGATGACCAGCGCATGGTGGTCCTTGCGGGCGTCGGGCGCGGCGAGCACGTCACCGAGCCTGACCATTTCCCGGTCGCTGTTCGGCACCTCGATGCCGACCGCCGACTTGCCGGGGATCGGTGCCAGCAGCCTGACGTTGTCGGTCGCGACCGCGTACGCGATGTTGCGGGTCAGCGCGGTGATCTTCTCCACCTTGACGCCGGGCCCCAGTTCGACCTCGTAGCGGGTGACCGTCGGGCCCCGGGTGAATCCGGTCACCGCCGCGTCGACGTTGAACTGCTCCAGCACTCCGGTGATCCGCTCGATCATGTCGTCGTTGACGGCGGAGCGCTGCTTCGGCGGCGCACCGAGCTTGAGCAACTCCGCCGGCGGCAGCTGATAGATCGTCCCGGCGGCGTTCAGGGTCAGCTGGGTTGGTTCGGTGACGTGGGTGCCGTCGGGGTCGGCGACCGCCGGACGGATGACTCGCGCGCGCGAAGGCTTGGCCGGCGCAGGGCTCACCGAGGCGAGCGGCATGGTCGGCGCCCCCGAAGGATCGAGGGCCGGATCGGGGGTCGCGTCCCCGTCCGCGGCGCTGGCCTGCCGGCGTCGCGCGGGCCGTCGTAGCCGGGTGGTCGCCATGTCCGGGTCCGCGTCGAGGTCGACCTCGCCGCCATCGCGGTAGTCGCCGCCATCGCGGGAGTCGCCGCCATCGCGGGAGTCGCCGCCGTCGCGGGAGTCGCCGGATTCACGCTCGTCGTCCTGACCCGCGAATCGCGGCCGGCCGAGCCTGCTGATCCCCTCGCGGGTTCTCGCGGGGACCTCGGCCAAAGGAATGCCGGAGACCAGCAATCCCCCGAACAGGCCCAGCAGCACCAACAGGATGATCGCCGGGACGGCCGTGACACCGATGTACAGCGGCTGGCCGATCACCCAGCCGACGGTGCCGCCGGCGGACATCCGCAACCCGATCGAGTCGACATCGGGGTCCGGAAGCGAGTTCACGTGCAACACATGCACGATCCCGACAATCGCCACGGTGATCGCGGCTCCCCCGGCGATGCGACGCGGCCGCTGCGCGGGGTCGGGTGGGGTGCGCATGAGAATCACCGCCGCCACCACCAGGGCGATCGGGAAGATCACG
>DASQFG010000440.1:0-2047 GCA_035633315.1 Nakamurella sp.
TCATCCGGACCGGCCTTCACGAAGTAGGCGGAGCAACCCGGGCGGTCCGCGACCGCCTCCACCACCTCGGTCCCCCGGTACACCAGCCCGACCCCGTCGTCGGTGGCGTACCCGGCCGGCAGGGTGCCGTCACCGATCAGCCGGTGGAACAGCGGGCGACGCTGCGGCTCGGAGTCGTAGTGCACGCCGTTGGAGTACGGCAGCCAACCGAGGCCGTTGGTCACCGGCCGCAACTCTGGACCGAAGGAGTCGGTGGTCCCACCCAGGTGCCAGCAGATCGACCCCGCGGACACCCCGCCCAGCACCACACCGGCCTGCCAGGCGTCGTAGAGGTACTCGTCCCAGCCGTGCAGCCGCCACAACGCGAGCAGGTTCGCCACCGAACCTCCGCCCACCCAGATGACGTCCTGGGCGAGGAAGTGCGCGCGGACATCGTCGACGTTCGGCATCGAGAACAGCTCGACATGGCTTGGGTGGAATCGGGTGGTCAATGCGGAGTACACCCCGGCGATCAGCGACGAGTTGTCCCCGGTCGCGGTGCCCAGGTAGCAGACCCGCGGTGTTCCCTCGGCGCCGGAGAGGTCTGCCGCGAGGTCGAAGATCGGGCCGGCGTCCCAATCGAAACGGTCGCGGCCGCGGGAATCGAACCCGATGGAGGTGGCGATGATGGTCGGGACGTCCGCGGGCATACCACCGACCCTAGGTGTGCCGGTCAGCCCGCCCGCACCCGCCATCGGCACGTCGCGACGCCAGTCCGGGGCACCGATAGGCCAAATGGTCATCTGATTCGGCCCGGAACGGCGTATTCACGACACGGCCCGGCCGCCGTTGGAATTACCCGTCCATGGGCAGGTCCGGTACGAATGAGGGTGGGTATGCGTTCGCGAGCGGTGCTATCCAGGGCCGTCGCGCGCAGTCGCGTGCCGCCAGCCGCACCGTCAGACACAGTCCAACGAGCATGAGGAGAGCCACCAGCGATGTCCCGGCCGTCCGCTGCAGGTCCGCGCCCGACCGTCGCTGTCGTCGGCAGCGGTGTGTCCGGGCTGACCGCCGCTCACCTGCTGCAGCGCCGCTACGACGTGCACTTGTTCGAGGCCGATGACCGGCTCGGAGGCCACGCGCACACCCACGAGGTGCCGCTGACGTCGGGATTGATCGCCGGGCTGGACTCGGGCTTCCTGGTGCACAACGACCGCACCTACCCGAACCTGCTCCGGCTGTTCGCCGACCTGGGCGTGGCGACCCAGGAGTCCGAGATGTCGATGAGCGTCCGCTGCGACGGCTGCGGGCTGGAGTACGCGGGGGCGAAGGGCCTGTCCGGGTTGTTCGCGCAGCCGTCCGCGGCGCTTCGGCCGCGCTACCTGGCGATGCTCGCGCAGGTCAAGCTCTTCCATCGCCGAGCCGCGGCGGTGCTGGCCGGCGGAGACGACACCCAGACGCTCGGCGAATTCCTCACGGCCGGGCGGTTCAGCCAGTACTTCGCCGACCATTTCCTGCTGCCGTTGGTCGCCGCGGTCTGGTCCTGCGGCTTCGACGGTGCGCGGAACTACCCCGCCAGGTACCTGTTCCGCTTCCTGGACAACCACGGCATGTTGACCGTCACCGGGTCGCCGCAGTGGCGGACCGTGATCGGCGGCTCGCGGACCTACGTCGAGCGCGCGGCCAAGGACCTTTCTGCGGTGCACACGGCCACCGGAGTCCGCGCCGTGACCAGGCATCACTACGGAGTGGAGATCCGTGACGACGCCGACCAGGTTCATGACGCCGACATGGTCGTCATCGCGACGCATCCCGATCAGGCGCTGACACTGCTCGCCGACGCGACCGCGGACGAGACGAGACTCCTCGGCGCGTTCGCGTACGTCCCCTCGCACGCGGTGCTGCACAGCGACGGCTCGGTGCTGCCGCGGGCGCCGCGGGCACGTGCGTCCTGGAATTACCGGATGGACGACTGCTCCTCGGACGACGAGCGGGTCAAGATCAGCTATGACCTCAAACGCCTGCAACGGATCTCCGATCCGGCGGACTACGTCGTGACACTGAACGG
>DASQFG010000441.1:0-3702 GCA_035633315.1 Nakamurella sp.
GATGGTGAGCACCCAGTCCAACCGGAACAGCCTGCAGAAGGACCTTGATGACCGACGCGCTGTACATGCCGCTGTTGTTCACCCGTGACGTGCTCGACCCGATCCCGGAACTCACCGCTCGTCGGGAGAACGAGCCGGTCAGCATCCTGGAACTGCCGTTCGGGATCAAGGCCTACCTGGTCACCGGCTATGACGCGGCCAAGGACGTGCTCGGCGACGCCACCACGTTCAGCAACGCGTTCGGCAACTTCGGCGAGTCCGACGAGCAGGACCCGGGCGGCCTCGGCATGACGGACCCGCCGTACCACACCAAACTCCGCCGGCTGCTGACGCCGGAGTTCACCATGCGCCGGCTGCAGCGGTTGCAGCCGCGGATCGGCGCGATCATCGCCGAGCAGCTCGACGCGATCGAGGCGGCCGGGGCGCCCGCCGATCTGGTTCACCTGTTCGCGCTGCCGATCCCTTCGCTGGTGATCTGCGAGCTGCTGGGTGTGCCGTACTCCGACCGGGACGATTTCCAGGCGCTGTCCACGGCGCGGTTCGACCTGGGCAGCGACGCGTCCCCGCTGGACACCATCGGCACCTCGCTGGACTACCTGCAGACGCTGGTGCTGCGTGAGCGGGCCGACCCCGGCGAGGGACTGCTCGGCATGCTGATCCGGGAGCACGGCGACGAGCTCACCGACCGCGAGCTGGCCGGGATCGCCGACGGCATCCTCACCGGGGGTCACGAAACCACCGCCAGCAGCCTGTCGCTCGGGGTCCTGGCGCTGCTGCAGAGCCCGCAGTACTTCGCGCAGCTCGGCAGTGCCGACGATGACGCCGTGCACCGGGCGGTCGAGGAGTTGTTGCGCTACCTGACCGTCGTCCAGGTGGCGTTCCCCCGGTTCGCCCGCACGGAGATCCAGATCGGCGGGGTGACGGTTCCGGCCGGGCAGATGGTGCTGGTCTCGCTGTCCGCGGCGGACCGGGACGCCATCCTGGCCGCGGAAGGTGCCCCGTCGATGGATGCCTTCGACCCGACCAGGCCGGCCAGCTCCCACCTGGCCTTCGGGTACGGAATTCACCGGTGCGTCGGCGCCGAGTTGGCCCGGATGGAGCTGCGCGCGGCGTTCCCCGCGCTGGCCCGCCGGTTCCCGACCCTTCGGCTGGCTGTCCCGACCGCGGACCTGGCCTTCCGCAACTCCTCGATCGTCTACAGCGTGCAGACCCTGCCGGTGGCCTGGTGACCGCGGGGCGCGCGGTGCGCCGCTGACCCCTGGGCGCCCCGGGGCACCCATGGATGATCAAGGATTCTGGCCTTCTCAGGTCGCAGTTCGACCCTGGATGGCCAGAAACGGTGACCACGGCCACGGTCCGAACCGGATTGTGGTTTCGCCCGACCGGATCGTGGCCGAGGCGCGGGTGCGGACCCCGCGTCACCGCAGCCTCGCGGCTCGCGCAGACTCTCTCTCTCGCGCAGACTCGAACCCGGCGTGATACCCGAACAGTCCCCGTCCGCCTCGTCCACCCCCAGGAGCCCGCGATGACAGCCGACCCGTCGTATCTGCCCGGCGCCAGCGAACGCGCCAACGAACAGGTCCGCGTCTACGAGGCCACCGACGGTGCCGAACGCTGGGACATGCGCGGAGTGCCCGTGGTGATCCTGTCCACCCGCGGCCGGAAGAGCGGCGCCATCCGGAAGATGCCGCTGATGCGGGTCACCGACGGCGAGCGCTACGCCGTCATCGCCTCGCTGGGCGGCGCGCCGAAGCATCCCGTCTGGTATCTGAACCTGCAGGCGGACCCGGTGGTCGCGCTGCAGGACAAGGCCGTCAAGCGGCAGTACCGTGCGCACACCGCGACCGGCCGGGAGCGCGGCTCGTGGTGGGCGAGAGCCGTCGCGGTCTGGCCGGACTACGCGAAATACCAGACGAAGACCGACCGCGAGATCCCGGTGGTGATCCTCGAACCGCTGCCTGACCAGGGCTGATCCGTCCACCCATCTGTCACCAAATCCTGCCCGGACCCCTGTCACCGATCCGCCCGGACCCCTGTCACCCATCCGGCCGCACCCTATTCCACGCGCGGCCGCACCCGGCTACACAGCCGGAATAGCTCCCTTCCGACCGACGTTGGCTCCAGACAGGAAGGGAGACCTGACACATGCCATTGCTCCAGGCCACGACGCGACCGGCCGCGCTGTGCGAGGTGGCAGCGCTCACGGTGCTCCACCAACCCGGTGCGCACGCACCGGGCGGGCACACCGCGACCGCGCCAAATCCGGCTCCGCGCGATCGGCGCCGACCGCCCGCTCCGGCCCGCCAGGTACCCTCACAGCGGCGCCCGGCGGGCCGGCGCGCCCGGCTCGGCGCAACCGCCGTGCTCGCTGACTTCGCTGATCGCGGCGCCCCGCCGTCGACCGGCAGCGCGAGGGGGGTGACGCGGATGGCAACAACGGCCCCCGACGAGGACCTGGCCCAGCGGTTCACCGACCAGGCCATGCCTCTACTGGATCAGCTGTACGCCGCGGCGTTGCGGATGACCCGCAACCCGGCTGACGCCGAGGACCTGGTTCAGGAGACCTTCCTGAAGGCGTTCGCCGCCTACGGCAGCTTCACCCAGGGCACCAACCTGCGCGCCTGGCTGTACCGGATCCTGACCAACACCTATATCAACGGCTACCGCAAGAAGCAGCGGCAGCCGATGGTCTCGGCGACCGATGAGATCACCGACTGGCAGCTCGCGGCCGCCGAGTCGCACACCTCGACCGGGCTGCGCTCGGCCGAGATGGACGCGCTGGACCGGCTGCCCGACTCGGACGTGAAGGAAGCACTGCAGGAACTCCCTGAGGACTTCCGGCTGGCCGTGTACCTGGCCGATGTCGAGGGCTTCGCCTACAAGGAGATCGCCGAGATCATGGGCACGCCGCTGGGCACCGTGATGTCCCGGCTGCACCGCGGCCGTCGCCAGCTCCGTGACCTGCTGACCGAGTACGCCAAGGAGCGCGGATTCCTGCGAACGCCGCGCCCCGTTGTCGACGCATCCGCCGACGCATCCGCCGATGCGGCCGTCGATGCCGGAGCCTCCGGCTCGGCGGCGGAACCCGCGCCGGTGGGCGTACGGGAATCGACAGAACTGTCCGTCGGGGATGAGCGGAAGGTGGGTCCCAGCAATGGCGGGCGCTGATCCGGAGATGGCCAACGGCAGTCACTGCGACGAGGTGCTGCGGGACGTCTGGATGTTCCTCGACGACGAGATGGATCCGGAGAACCGGGCAGCCGTCCAGCGTCATCTCGACGACTGCTCGCCGTGCCTGGCAGAGGCCGGCATCGATGAGAAACTCAAGCACCTGCTGCACAGCAAGTGCGGCGGCGACCGTGCGCCCGAACGGCTGCGGGTTCGGCTGGTCGCCCGCCTGGCGACGATGTCGGCGGCTCTGCGCGACGACGATGGATGCTCGGTGCAGGTGACGACCAGCACCCTGACCGTGACGGCCGAACGCCCCCAGGACCCGCCGGACGGTTCACCCCGCTGATACCGTCCGCGCGGCCCGTGACAAAAGGCCGACCCCGCCCGGATGATCCGAGCGGGGTCTTGGTCTATCCGGCTGTCACCGCCGCTGGCGCTGCAGCTGTCCCGGATGCGGCTGGTCAGGAATTGGGCCGCTTCCCGTGATTGGCCGAGCCCTTCTTGCGAGCCTTCTTCTTGCGCGCGCGCTTA